>JAEWGK010000254.1 GCA_023388385.1 Actinomycetes bacterium
GCGCTGGCCTGCGCCGTCGACGGCCGCGTCATCGTCGTCGACGCGGCGCACCCGCCGCCGGGAGACGGCGACGGATCGCTTGCCTGCCGGAGGGCCGCCCGGCACGGACCGGCACCGGGCCCGCCGCCCGCGACGGCGATCGTGGAGGAACTCGACGACGCCGCCGACTCCGCGGCAAAGCCCGCGTTCGCCGACGGCGCCGCACCGCCCTTCTGGGTCGCGGTCGCGGACTGCGGGGAGAGGGCGCGGGGCCGCGTCGTCACGCCCGGCGGTGACCCGGTCGCCTGCCCCTCCCGCGACGGCCCCGTCGCGCTGTACCCCGGAGGGGCCACATGGGCGCAGGGGATGGCACGATGGGACGCGTGACCCAGACGACGCCCGCCCCCGTGAACCTCATCGTGGGCAAGGAGGGGCTGCTCATCGACCGCACGCGGCTGGCCATCATCGCCGCCGTGCGCCGGGCCGCGGCCACGGACTCCGACCCGGAGGGGCGTGCCGTGCCCGTCGACCAGCTGCGGGCGGGCGACGTCACGATGGTGGAGCTCACGGACCTGCTCAGCCCGTCGCTGTTCGGGGAAGACCGTGTCGTGGTCCTCACCGACTGCGACGCCGCGGGCGCCGAGCCGGCGAAGCTCATCGTCGACGCCGCGAAGGACCCGGTGCCGGGCATCACGCTGATCCTCCAGCACTCCGGCGGCGGGCGGCAGAAGAAGATGGTCCCGGAGCTGCGCAAGGCGGGGGCCACGCTGTTCGAGGCAGAGGAGATCAAGGCCCGCGATTTGCCCCAGTTCGTACGGATGGAACTCGATCGCGTCGGCGTGAAGGCCTCCGGCCAGACGGTGAACACCATCCTCGACGCCGTCGGATCCGATCCCCGCGAGTTGGCGACGGCAATCTCCCAGCTGGCCGCCGACACTGGCGGGAAGATCACGCCGACGGCGGTGCGCACGTACTACGGGGCCTCCGCGGAGGTGTCCGGCTTCGAGGTCGCCGAGCTCGCGCTGTCCGGCCAGGGGGCGGAGGCGCTGGCGAAGATGCGCCGCGGCATCCAGCTGGGTGTCCAGCCGGTGATGCTGGCCTCCGCCATCACCCGCATGACCGGTGAGGTGGCGCGTCTGCACGGCGTGCGGTCGGTCAACCCGAACCGCGATGCGCAGACCTACGGCATGCCGCCGTGGAAGCTGAGGAAGACCCACGGCCTGGCCCGCCGGTGGTCCACGCCGGCGATGGCGCGTGCGGTCCAGGTTGCTGCGGGCCTCGAATACTCGGTCAAGGGCGGCACCAGGAACCAGGGATACGCCCTCGAGCAGACGGTGCTGGAGATCGCCCGCCTGGCCAACGGGTCGCATCGGCGCTGACCGGGCCGGACGGACCCCGCCGGGCCCGGCCGGGGCTGGCCGGGCCCGCCCCTACAGCGCCGCGACGGCCTCCGTCGCCGCGCGGCGGCCGGCGGTGACGGCGCCGTCGAGGTAACCGGTCCAGTAGTGGGCGGTCTCCGTGCCGGCCCAGTGGATGCCGCCGACCGGGGCGCGCAGTGCGGGGCCGACCGTGCTCAGCGTGCCGGGCATGGTGACGGCGACCGGACCGCCCCACGACCACGGCTGGTTGTTCCAGCGGTAGAAGCCGGTGTCGACGGCGGTGTGGACGTCCGGGCCGAAGTAGCGCTCCAGGGCGGCCAGGCACTCGGCTCGCATCGTCGCCTCGTCGGCGTCGTCGAGGCGCCGCATCTCGTGGGCGGAGATGAATCCCATGAGAACGCCTCGGCCATCCGGCAAGTAGGACTCGAACGTGACGTCGATGGGCCCGCCGTCGCCGATGGTCTGGCCGGAGTAGCCCTGGTCGCGCCACCAGGCGTGGTCGTAGACGGCCATGAACTTGCCGATGGACCCCATCGCGTAGCCCTGCTGCAGCTTCACGCGCTCCGGCGGCAGGCCCGGCTCGAACGTGATGCGGTCGCAGATGGCGGGGCTCATGGCGACGATGACCTTCGAGCCGTGGAACGTGCCGGCGTCGGAGTCGACGGCGTAGCGGCCGCCCTCCTCCGCAATGCGGGAGACCGGGGCGCCTGTGACCAGCACGTCGGACAGCTCGCGGCCCATGGCGAGCGGGATCTGCGCCATGCCGCCGTGCGCGAACCACTGCTGGGCGCCGTCGGCGGTGTAGACCAGCCGCTCGACCGTGCCGGGCTGGGTCGGGGAGCCGGCGGCGGCGATGTAGTTGATGACGTAGAGGGCGCTGACCTCCTCCGGCCGCACCGACAGGGCGGCGGACTCGATGAGGGTCATCAGCACCTCGGCGCCGTGGGTGATGCTGTGGCGGCCGACCCACTCGGCGAAGGTCATGGAGTCCCAGTACGACGCCAGCGGATGCTTCCACGGCTCGCCGACGGGGAACTCCGCCAGCGAGACGCCGTTGAGCAGCTGCTGGCCGACGAACGTCTCGACGATGCCGGGGTCGCGCGGCACCGGGCCGAGGAGCGTGTTCGCCGGGAAACGGCTGGACTTCCCCTGGAGGTGGAGGACCGAGTCGCCCTCGTTGTACGTCTCCGCGAGCTCGACGCCGTAGCGGTCCGCGAGGTCGATCATGGCGTCCTGCGTCGGGCCGAGGAACTCGGCGCCGGCGTCGATGGTCACCCCGCCGGGCGTGACGACGTTGTGGCAGCGCCCGCCGACCCGGTCGCGGGCCTCCAGCAGGATGACGCTGCGGCCCCGATCGCGGACCTCCATCGC
>JAEWGK010000086.1 GCA_023388385.1 Actinomycetes bacterium
CACCGGAGCCGGCGGCGCTCGCGGCGGCAGGTCCGGCGGGCGCGGCCACCGCCGCGACGATCGCGACCGGGGCAGGGGCGCAATCCGCCACCTCGATGACGCGGTCGACGCCCCGCGCGCAGCGGCGCTGGAGGTCATCGCGGCCGTCCGTGACAACGGCGCGTACGCGAACCTCGCGCTGCCCGCGGCCCTGCGCCGCCGCCGGCTCACGGGCCGGGACGCGGCGTTCGCGACCGAACTGGCCTACGGTACGCTGCGGGCCCGCGGCCTCGTCGACGCGGTGGTGGACTCGGCGTCCTCGCGCCCGCTGGACCAGATCGACCCGGAGCTCCTCGACGTCCTGCGCATGGGCGCCTACCAGCTGCTGCGCACCCGCGTCGGGGCGCACGCCGCGGTCGACACGTCCGTCGCCGCGGCGGAGGCGCTGGGCGCGGGTGCGGCCAAGGGTTTCGTCAACGCCGTCCTGCGCACCGTCGCCACGAGTTCCGAGGACGTGTGGATCAGCCGCGTCGCCCCGGACGCGGAGCGCGACCCCATCGGCCACCTGGCCATGCGCCACAACCACCCGCGCTGGATCGCGGAGGCCTTCGCGCAGGCGCTGGGCGCCGACGCCGCGGAGCTCGCCGACGCATTGGCCGCCGACGACGCCCGCCCGATCGTGCATCTGGCCGCGCGGCCGGGAGAGATCACGGCCGAGGAGCTGGCGCTGGTCACCGGCGGCGAGGTGGGGCCGTGGTCCCCCTACGCCGTGCGGCTCGACGACGGCGGCGACCCCGGCGAACTGCAACCGGTCCGCGACCGGCTGGCGTCGGTGCAGGACGAGGGCTCGCAGCTCATCGCCCGCGCCCTCACCGAGGCGCCGCTCGAGGGCGCCGACGGCGGACGCTGGCTCGACCTCTGCGCCGGCCCCGGCGGCAAGGCCGCGTTCCTCGGCGCCGTCGCCGCAATCGACGGCGCGTGCGTCGACGCGGTGGAGCCGCAGGAGAAGCGGGCGAAGCTGGTCCGCGGCGCCGTCGGCGGATTGCCGGTCCACGTCCACGTCGCCGACGGCCGGGATCCGGGCCTGGAGCCGGGCTACGATCGGGTTCTCGTCGACGCCCCGTGCTCCGGGCTCGGGTCCCTGCGCCGCCGCCCCGAGTCCCGGTGGACGAAGGACCCGTCGGATTTGCGGGCGCTGACGACGCTGCAGGGCCAGCTGCTCGCCTCCGCAGCGGAGCTGGTGCGCCCCGGCGGCGTGATCGTCTACTCAGCGTGCTCGCCCCATCTGCGCGAGACCCGGGGCGCCGTCGACCACGCGGTGCGCACCTTCGGGCTGGAGGAGCTCGACGCCCACGGGCTCGTCGCGCCGATGGACCGCGTCGGCGACCATCCGTCCGTTCAGATGTGGCCGCACCGCCACGGCACCGACGCGATGTTCTTCGCCGTCCTGCGTCGTCCGGCGGAGTAGCTGCGGCCCCGGTGGGGCGGACCGAGCGAGGACCGGCGGGGCGGTAGGATCGGGGCCATGAACGCGCCGATCATCGCCCCGTCCATCCTCTCCGCTGATTTCGCGAACCTGGGCCGCGACATCGAGCGGGTCCCCGGCGCCGACTGGATCCACGTCGACGTCATGGACGGCCACTTCGTGCCCAACCTCAGCTTCGGCGTCCCGATTCTCCAGGCCGTGGACCGTGTCACGGACCGCTTCCTCGACGTCCACCTGATGATCGAGGACCCTCAGGACTGGGTCGATGGCTACGTCGAGGGCGGCGCGGACAGCGTCACCTTCCACGTCGAGGCCGCCGACGACGTCATCGCCCTGGCCCGGCGCCTGCGCGCCGCGGGCGTCGGCGCCGGCATCTCCGTGCGCCCGGGCACCGACATCCGCCCGTGGATCACGCACCTGGAGGAGTTCGACCTGGTCCTGGTCATGAGCGTCGAGCCGGGCTTCGGCGGCCAGTCCTTCATGCCGGAGCAGCTGGAGAAGGTCCGCCTGCTCCGCGCCGCCATCGACGAGCGCGGCCTGGACTGCGTCGTCGAGATCGACGGCGGGATCAACGCGAAGACCATCGGCGACGCCGCCGCTGCGGGGGCCGACGCGTTCGTCGCGGGTTCCGCCGTCTACGGCGCCAAGGATCCGAATGAGGCGGTGGAGGAGCTCCGCCGCCTGGCCGCAGCCGCACGCTGACCCCGTCCGCGCGCCACCCGGAGCGCGGCACCACCCCCGCGGGCGCACCCTGCCGGCGCCCCGCCCGACGCGAGGAGGACCCCGTGCCCGTCTTCCCGGATCTCACGGCCGCCACGCCGGTCTCCGACGATCAGGCGATGCGCGTGGCCATCGCGGCCGCCGAGCGAGTTCGCGGCTCCACCACCCCCAACCCGCCGGTCGGCTGCGTCGTCCTCGACGCCCGCGGCATCCCGGTCGCCGCCGCCGGCACGGAGCCCGTCGGCGGTCCGCACGCGGAGCCCCAGGCCCTCGCCGCCGCCGCGGAGCGGGCGCGCGGCGGAACGGCCGTCGTCACGCTCGAGCCCTGCAACCACACGGGGCGCACCGGGCCCTGCACCCGGGCGCTCGCCGACGCCGGCGTCGCCCGCGTCGTCTTCGGCGTCTCCGACCCGAATCCCGTCGCCGCAGGAGGCGCGGACTGGCTGGCGGAGCAGGGCATCGACGTGCGCCGCGGAGTGCTTTCCGGGATCATCGCCGACACCGTGCTGCGGCCCTGGCTGCACTGGCAGGCGACGCGGCGCCCGCACATCACGCTGAAGACCGCTGGCACCCTGGACGGGCTCGCCGCCGCGAGCGACGGTTCCTCCCAGTGGATAACCGGAGAGAAGGCACGCGAGCGCGTCCACGTCGACCGGTCGCGCCGCGACGCCATCGTCGTCGGCACCGGCACCGTCATCGCCGACGATCCGAGGCTCACCGCCCGGCGCCCGGACGGTGGTCTCCACGACCACCAGCCACTCCGGGTGGTCGTGGGGGAGAAGGACGTGCCGGAGCACGCGCTCGTCCGCGGCGACGGGAGCCCGGAAGACGGGGGCTTCCGGCATATCCGCACCCGCGACATGGAGACCGTCGTCGACGTGCTCGCCGACCTCGGCATCGTCGACGTCCTCGTCGAGGGCGGGCCGCGCCTGGCCGGAGCGTTCCTGTCGGCGGGACTCGTCGACGCCGTCGAATCCTACGTCGCGCCCGCCCTCCTCGGCGCAGGCACGGCGGTCGCGGACACGGGGACGGAGACGACCATCAACGACATCACGCGGTTCCGCACGGTCTCGGTGGAGACGCTCGGCGACGACGTGCT
>JAEWGK010000088.1 GCA_023388385.1 Actinomycetes bacterium
TACAGGTTCCCGCCGCGGGACAGGATCTGGCGGCTCATGGGCCAGTTCACGGTGGCGCCGCCGTCGACGTAGCGGGAACCGATGACCAGATCGGCGCCATCGTCGACGACGTCGAGGAGGCGGCGGAGCTGCTCCGGGGCGTGGGAGCCGTCAGCGTCCATCTCGCACAGCACCGTGTAGTCACGCTCGAGGGCCCAGGCGAAGCCGGCGCGGTAGGCGCCCCAGAGGCCGCCCTGGCCCTTGCGGTGCAGGACGTGGATGCGGCCGGCGTCGTCGGCGGCGGCCAGCTGGTCGGCAATCTCGCCGGTGCCGTCGGGCGAGGTGTCGTCGACGATGAGGATGTCGACGTCGGGCTCGGCGGTGCGGAGGCGATCGACGATGAGCGGCAGGTTCTCCCGCTCGTTGAACGTCGGGATGATCACCAGGGTGCGCTCGCTGGGCTGGGGCTTGGCCACCGGTCTTCTCCTTGTCAGTTTTCGGTGCATCCGCGGGTGCGGTCTCCCCCGCGGGTGCGGAGGGAGGCCGCCGCGGCTGCGGCGGCCGCCACGAGGGCGAGGGCGACGATGACGCCCTCCACGAGTTCCCCGTGGCGTGCGGCGATGGTCGGATCTTCTCGCAACGGAAGGGTTTCCGTCAAAACAGCGCGCTCGAAGATCCCGGACGACTGGTCGACCGTCCCGTCCGGGAGCACGATGGCGCTGACGCCGGACGTCGCCGCGATGACGACGGCGCGATCGTGTTCGATGGCGCGCATCCGGCTCATGGCGAGCTGCTGGTAGGTCATGTCGGTGAATCCGAACGTGGCGTTGTTCGTCGGCGTCGCCAGCAGCGTCGCGCCTCCCCGGACGGCGTCGCGGTACGCGTCGTCGAAGATGACTTCGAAGCACGTGGCGAAGCCGACGGGGATGCCGCCGGCGACGGCCACGCCGTCGTCGGAGCCGGGCGTCATGTTCCCGGCGAGGTCCACCATGTCCGTGACGTGGCGCAGCAGGTCACGGAACGGCATCCACTCGCCGAAGGGCTGCAGGAAACGCTTGGAGTGCCCGTCGACCGGTCCCTCGTGCGGGTCCCACACGATCATCGTGTTCATGGTGCCGTCGCCGCGCCCCGGGTCGTCGGCGTACGTGAAACTGCCGACGGCGACGGGCGCGCCGATGTCGGCGGCCGCGGCGTCGATGACCCGCGCCGCGTCCTGGTTGGTTATGGGGCTGATGTCGGAGGAGTTCTCCGGCCAGATGACCAGGTCGGGCTGCTCCTCGCGGCCCTCGCGCACGGCCTTCGCCAGGTCGTGGGTCGCCTGGGCGTGGTTGTCCAGCACGGCGCGGCGCTGGGCGTTGAACTCCAGGCCCAGGCGCGGGACGTTGCCCTGGATGGCGGCGACGCGGACGGTGCGCTCCCCCGGCTGCTGCGCCGGGTCGTGCGCGGGCACCGCCAGGCCTGCGACGACGGCGACGACGAGCATCGTGGCGCCGGAGACGATGCGCTTTCCGACGATGCCAGTCGCGGCGCCCGCCCCGGCCAGCGTGGCGAGGAACCCGACCAGCGGCACGCCGCCGACGGCGGCTGCGTCGGCGAGGGGCCCGTCGATCTGGCCCCAGGCGTAGCGCAGCCACGGGAATCCGCCGAAGGGCCAGCGGGCGAGGAGCGCTTCGACGGCGATGATCCACGCGGCGGCGCCGGTGCCGCGGAACCACCACGGCAGGGAGCCCGCGCCCACGATGAGCCGGATGCCGCCGGCGGTGGGGATGTTGAGCACGCCGAGGGCGACGGCCAGGCCGAGCCACGGGAGCGTGCCGACGAATTCCGCGATCCACGACAGCGCCGCGATGCAGCCGGTGGCGCCCCAGACGAAGCCGACGAGGACACTCAGGCGCCACGACGGCGCCGGTCGGCCGTCACCCCACGGAGACAGCGCGGCGATGAACAGAGCGGCGGAGATCCATCCAGCCCACCACCAGCCGATGGGGGCGAAGGACGCGAAGAGGCCGAGCCCCGAGGCGATCGTGAGGGCCAGGCGCGCGAGTACGGTGGGCATCGTCCGCCGTCAGCCCCGTCCGCCGGGGCCGCGGGTGCCGTCGGTCCCGCCGTCGCGCGGGCCGGTGATGTCCTCGGGCGTGATGTCCTTGAAGTCGTCGGCGTCGATGACCTCATGCCGCATGGTCCCGGGACCGCCGAAGCCGTTCGCGCCGCCGAAGCCGGTGGCGCCCGGGAACCGCCCGGCGCCGAAGCGCTCGATGTAGACGAAGGAGTCCTCGGCCGTCTTCTCCACCCACCTCCGGAATCGGCGGCCGATGATGCGGCGCACCAGGCCGCGCGTCGGCGGGAACACCAGGATGAGACCGAGGAGCGCGGTGACGAAGCCCGGCGCGATGAGCAGGCCGGAGCCGACGATGATGAGCCCGGTGTCGGCGAGCGTACGGCCGGGGCTCTCCCCCTCCATCAGGCGCCGCACGACGGTGCGCAGCTCGATCGAGGACAGGATGATGCCCAGGAAGAACAGGGCGACGATGGCCAGGAGGGCCCATCCCCAGCCGATCCAGGACGCGACCGCCCAGAAGGCGAGGGCCTCGATGATGACGTAGGGCATCAGCAGGATAGCGGGCATGCACTCACCCTACCGGGGGCCCCGACATCGGCGAGCCAGCCGCGCGTGCCGCGCGATCGCCCACGGCGAGCACGCGCCGGACGCGGCGGCGCCCGTGCCCCGGGCTCGCCGCTCGATTGGGGAGGCGCGCGTCGTCACGCGAGGGAGCTTCAGCGGTCCTCGAGGTCGCCCTCGGTCTCCAGGAACGTGCGGCGCAGCAGCTCCAGGTGCTCGTCGTCGGGGTTCTCCCACAGGCCGCGGTCGGCGGCCTCGAGCAGGCGCTCGGAGATGTCGTGGAGGGCCCACGGGTTCGACTGGTCGAAGAAATCCCGGTTCTCCTCATCGCCGACGTAGGTGTCCGTGAGCGTCTCGTACATCCAATCGTCCATGACTCCGGCGGTCGCGTCATAGCCGAAGAGGTAGTCGACGGTCGCGGCCATCTCGAAGGCGCCCTTGTACCCGTGACGGCGCATCGCGGAGATCCAGCGGGGGTTGACGACGCGGGCGCGGAATACACGGCGGGTCTCTTCGTGGAGCGTGCGCGTGCGGACGTTCTCCGGGCGGGTGGAGTCGCCGATGTAGGCCTCCGGGGACTCGCCGGTGAGCGCCCGGACCGCGGCGACCATGCCGCCGTGGAACTGGAAGTAGTCGTCGGAGTCGGCGATGTCGTGCTCGCGGGTGTCGATGTTCTTCACCGCCACCTGGATGCGCCGGTAGGCGGCGCGCATGTCGTCGGCCGCCTCGACGCCGTCGACGCCGCGGCCGTAGGCGTAGCCGCCCCACGTCGCGTACACCGTCGCCAGGTCCTGGTCGTCGCGCCAGGAGCCGGAGTCGATGAGCTGAAGCAGGCCCGCGCCGTACGTGCCCGGCTTGGAGCCGAAGATGCGGCGGGAGTGGCCGTCCTCGCGGACGTGGGCGCGCAGGCGGTTGACGCCGTCGGGCTCGTCGAGGCCCGCCACCAGCTGCACCGCGTCGTCGAGCATGTCGATGACGTGCGGGAACGCGTCGCGGAAGAACCCGGAGATGCGGACGGTGACGTCGATGCGCGGCCGGCCGAGCTCGCCGGCGTCGATGACCTCGAGGCCGACGATGCGGCGCGAGGCCTCGTCCCACACCGGGCGCACGCCCATGAGCGCCAGCGCCTGGGCGATGTCGTCGCCGGAGGTGCGCATCGCGGAGGTGCCCCACACGGACAGGCCGACCGACTGCGGATAGGCGCCGTCGTGGTCGGCGCGGTAGCGGTCGATGAGGCCGTCGGCAAGCGCCTGGCCGGTCTCCCACGCCAGGCGGCTGGGCACGGCGCGCGGGTCGACGGAGTAGAAGTTGCGGCCGGTCGGCAGGACGTTGACCAGGCCGCGCAGCGGCGAGCCGGACGGGCCCGCCGGGATGAACCCGCCGTCGAGCGCGTGAAGGACCTGCGGGATTTCCCGGTCGGTCGCCGCCATGCGCGGCAGGATCTCGTCGCGGGTGAACTCCAGCAGCGTGACGACGGCCCCCGCGTCGGCGCCGTCGGGCAGATCCGCGGCGGCGACGATCTCCCGCACGTCGCGGCCGGCGGCGACGCCGCGGACGAGGTCCTGCGCCAGAGCATCCACGTCGTCGACGCGGATGCGCGTCTCGGAGCCGTCCTCCGCCAGACCCAGCGACTCGCGCAGGCCCGGCAGCGTCGTGCGGCCGCCCCACAACTGACGGGCGCGCAGCATGGTGGCGACGGTCTCCGTCAGGGCGTCGTCGGACAGCGGCTGCCCGAGGACATGCAGGCCGCCGCGGATGGCGACGTCCTTGATCTCGCACAGCCAGCCGTCGACGTGCATGAGCATGTCGTCGAAGACGTCCTCGTCCGGGCGCTCGTCCCAGCCGAGGTCGCGGTCCATCTTCGCGGCGGTCAGCAACGTCCAGATCTCGCGGCGGATGGCCGGCAGTTTCGCCGGGTCCATCGCGGAGATGTTCTGGTGCTCGTCGAGGAGCTGCTCCAGGCGGGTGATGTCGCCGTAGCCCTCGGCGCGGGCCATCGGCGGGATCATGTGGTCGACCAGGGTGGCGTGGGCGCGGCGCTTGGCCTGCGTGCCCTCGCCGGGGTCGTTGATGAGGAACGGGTAGATCATCGGCAACTCGCCGATCGCCTGATCCGGGCCGCACGCGGAGGACAGGCCGACCTGCTTGCCCGGCAGCCACTCCAGGTTGCCGTGTTTGCCCATGTGGACCACGGCGTCGGCGCCGAAGCCGCCCTCCGCCCGCGGCAGCCGCAGCCAGTGGTAGGTGGCGAGGTAGTGGTGGGTCGGCGGAAGGTCCGGGTCGTGGTAGATGCCGACGGGGTTGTCGCCGAAGCCGCGCGGCGGCTGGCACAGGACGACGACGTTGCCGAAGACCAGGCCGGAGATGTGGATCTCGGCCGTTCGCGGGTTGACGTACAGGGTGCCCGGCGCGGCTCCCCAGTGCTCGAGCATCGCGTCGCGCAGTTCGGCGGGCAGGGTGGCGAAGTGGTCCTCGTAGACGGAGCCTGGGAGCTTGAGGGGGTTGGCCTCCATGACCTCCTCGGTCAGCCAGTCCGGGTCCTGGCCGCCGGCGGCGATGATGGCGTGCATGAGGGCGTCGCCGTCGACGTCCGCCGGGTCCTCGGCCCAGCCGGGGATGGCGGAGACGTCGCCCAGGTCGTAGCCGGCCCCCCGCATCGCGTGGAGGGTGCGCAGCACCGACGCCGGGGTGTCCAGGCCGACGGCGTTGCCGATGCGGGCGTGCTTCGTCGGGTAGGCGGACAGGACGATGGCGACGCGCTTGTCCGCGTTGGCCAGGTGGCGCAGGCGAGCGTGACGGACGGCGATGCCGGCCAGGCGCCCGCAGCGCTCGGGGTCGGCGACGTACGTGATGAGGTCGTCGTCGTCGATCTCCTTGAAGGAGAATGCCGGGCCGACCAGGCGGCCGTCGAACTCGGGGACGGCGACCTGCGTGGCGACGTCCAGCGGCGAGGCCCCGTCGTCGGACTCCTCCCACTCCGCGCGGGGGACGGTCAGCGCCAGGCCCTGGATGATCGGCCGGTCCAGCGCGGCGAGCGCCGCGACGTCCCACGCGCCGTCGTCGCCGCCGGCCTGGGCCTCCGCCGGGCGGGAGCCGCCCGCGGCCAGGACAGTGGTGATGATGGCGTCGCAGCCGCCGAGCTCCGCCAGCAGGTCATCCGGCGCGGTGCGCAGCGACGTGGCGAAGACGGGCACGGCCTCCGCGCCGCGCTCCTCGACGGCGCGGGCCAACTGGGCGACGTAGCCGACGTTGCCCGCCAGGTGCTGGGCGCGGTAGTAGACGATGCCGACGCGCGGGGCGGGTCGGCCGTCCCCGCCCGCCGGCGGCTCCCCCGCCGCCCAGCGATCCCGCTCCAGGTGGCCCCACGACGGCAGACGGTGCGGCTCCTCGAAGCCGTGGCCGGTGAGCAGCAGCGTGTCCGACAGGAAGCGGTGCAGCTGCGCCAGGTTCTCCGGGCCACCCTCCGCCATGTACGCGTGGGCGGTGGAGGCTACGCCGGCGGGTACGGTGGACAGGTCCGCCAGTTCCGCGTCGGGGGCCTGCTCGCCGGAGACGAACACCGACGGCACGCCGGAGGCGCGTAGCGCGTCGATGCCGGACTCCCAGGCGCGTCGGCCGCCGAGGAGCCGGACGACGGCGACGTCGGCGCCCTCGACGAGGCCGGGCAGATCGTCGTCGAGGATGCGGGCGGGGTTCGCCCAGCGGTATTCGACGTCCTCGTGGGCGTCGGCCGCCGCGCGGGCGGAGAGCAGGTCGGTGTCGGACGTCGACAGCAGCAGAATCATCGATGGCCTTCCCGCGGGATAGCGCGCCCGCGACGGGGTCCTGCCGGGCGGCGGGGGTCTGGCTGTGACAGTGGCGCGACCGCACGGAATTGCACCGTGTTCCCCGCATGCACCGGATGGTGGGCATGGTCTCGGTTATGCGGGCCGGAAGGGTGCCGCCAGCGGCGGCCCGGCCCATGTCAGGAGAGCCTACCGTTGGGGGAAATCACCGCGCCGACGTGGCACGATCGGGGGCATGGTCACCCATGACACCCGCCCCCGCCCCGACGCCTGCCCCGGCGCGCGGAAGGTCCACCGGGCCGCAGACGGCGCCATCGGCCGCCTGCGCTTCCCCGGCGGAGAGCTGCCCGCGCCGGGTTTCGGCGTCCTCGCCGACCTCGCCGAGGGCTTCGGCGACGGCGACCTGCACCTGACCAGCCGCGGCAACGTCCAGATCCGCGGCATCCGCGACGTCTCCGGCTTCGCCGACGCCGTGGAGGACGCCGGACTGCTGCCCCACCCGGAGCACGATCGGATGCGCAACATCATCGCGTCGCCGCTGACCGGCCGCGTTGGCGGGCGCGACGACGCCTCGGGCCTCGCCGCGGAGCTCGACGCCGCACTGTGCGCACGCGGCGATCTGGCGTCGATGCCGGGCCGCACGCTCTTCGCCGTCGACGACGGCCGCGGCGACGTCCTGATGGAGCGCCCCGACCTCGGCGTCGTCGCCCGCGGAGGCGGCCGCTGGGAGCTCATCGCCGGCGGGCGCCCCTCCGGCGTCTTCGTCGGCCGGGCGGGCGTGGTGGAGCTTGTCGCCGACGCGGCGTCGGCGTGGGAGTCCATGCGCGGCACCGCCTGGCGCATCGGCGAGGCGGGCAAGGCCGACGACGTCGTCGCCGCGGTCGCGGACGGGCCGGGCCGCGAGCTCCGCGAGCCCGGCTCCGCCCCCGAGGGCCCGACTGGCGGGGCCGCTCCCCCGATCGGCTGGATCGACCAGCCCGACGGCAACGTCGCCCTGGCCGCGGGCCTGCGCTTCGGCGTCCTGCCCGGCCGGCTGGCCCGCGCCATCGCGCACCTGACCTGCCCGGTCCACGTGACACCGTGGTACTCGCTGGTG
>JAEWGK010000163.1 GCA_023388385.1 Actinomycetes bacterium
GTCGTGCGGCGCCCGATGTGGGAGGCGTCGGAGTCGATCTGCGCGACGTTGCCGGTCGGCAGGAAGTCGGAGTACGGGAAGTCGGTGCCGGCGAGGATGACCAGGTCGGCGTCCTCGAGGGCGTCCTGGCAGGCGCCGTAGCCGAGCAGGCCGGACATGCCGACGTCGTAGGGGTTGTCGTACTGGATGACGTCCTTGCCGCCCAGCGAGTGGCCGACGGGCGCCTTGACCTTCTCCGCGAAAGCCATGACATCGTCGTGCGCGCCCGCGCAGCCGGCGCCGGCGAAGACCATGATGGTGTCCGCGTCGTCGACGGCACGCGCGAGGGCGTCGACCTGCTGCTCCGCCGCGATGACGGTCGGCTCCGCGGCGGAGACCGCCGACTCGAGCACCGGCGAGTCCTCCGCGTCCTCTCCCGCGATGTCGCCGGGCAGCACCAGGACGGAGACTCCCCTGCCGGCCATCGTGGACTGGATGGCGTTGTGCAGGATGTTCGCACCCTGGGCCGGGGAGTTGACCATCTCGCAGTAGGAGGAGCACTCCTGGAAGATCATCTCCGGGTGCGTCTCCTGGAAGAACGCGGATCCGATGTTGGCGGACGGGATGTGCGAGGCGATGGCGAGGACCTTGCCACCGTTGCGGTGCGCGTCGTAAAGCCCCTGGATGAGGTGGGTGTTGCCGGGGCCGCAGGAGCCCGCGCAGACGGCGAGGCCCCCGGTGAGGGCGGATTCGGCGCCGGCGGCGAACGCCGCGGACTCCTCGTTGTGGACGTGGATCCACTCCATGCCGTCCCTTCGGCGGACGGCGTCGACGACGGGGTTGAGGCTGTCGCCCACGAGGCCGTAGATGCGGGTGACGCCCTGCCGTGCGAGGGCGTCGATGAGCTGGTCGGCGAAGGTTGCCATGCGTGTCTTCTTCCCCCGGCGGAGTTCACGGTGGACGGCCCGCCGGTCGCGGTCGCTGTCCTCCGGGGCAACGCCGCACGCCCCCGGTTTATTCCGTTCACTTCCGGGGAATCCGCGGACGCGCAGGGGGCGCGGGCCGCGGGCTAGTACCGGGCGAGGGACTCGCGGGCCTCGCGGACCTCGTCGAGCAGCGAGCGGGCGTCGGCGGAGAGCTCCTCCGGCGCGGTGGTCAGCGCCTCGAGCACCACCTGGGGCAGGCCGGCGGCGCGGTAGTCGTCGAGGGAGACGGCCCCCTCCTCCAGGACCCCCTCCAGCCATGCGACGGCCCGGGCCTCCGGGCGGATGCAGCGACGGGCGACGCGCTCGTGCTCGACGAGCCGGTCGCGGTCGGCGTCGCCACGCAGGCCCAGGCGGGCGAGGGTGCGCGCGGCGGCGATGAGGTTCGCACCCTCCTCGCGGTCCAGCAGGTTCGGGTTGGCCGGCGGCTTGCCCCCGCCGCGGCGGCGGACGTAGAGGTCCTGTTGCCCGATGCCGACGATGCCGCCGTCCCGGTCGCGCACGACGGAGGTGTACGGCACGACGGTGGAGAAGCCGCCCTCGGTGTCGCGGTGGATGCGCTCGACCATCTCGTCGGTGATCTCGACCTCGAGGTACGTGCCGCGGTCGCCGGGGCGGATGAACTCGAAGGAGCCCGTGCGGGTCCACACCTGAAAGTCCCGGACGCCGAGCCGGTGGACGAGGATGAGGCCGAACATCACGTCCGTCATCGCGAACAGCGTGCCGCCGAACGCCGAGCCGTTCATGTTGGCGTTGAGGACGTTGAGGCGCAGCTCGACGCGGCCGCCCGACCAGTCGTCATTGATGCGCGTGATGCGCACGCCCGACCCCGCCAGCGGAGGCCAGATGTTCATCATGTGGCGCAGGCGGTTCGGCGTCAGGTTGCCGCCGTTGCCGTTGATGGAGTCCATGATCCGCGACTGCAGGTCGCGCAGGGAGCTGGGGAGGGTCGGGGCCATGCCCCGGGAGCCTAACAGAGCGGGGAACGGCGGCAGGGCGGTCCGGCACGGTCCGCCACGGCCCGGCCCGGAGCTGCTCAGCGCAGCGGGGACTCCCCGAGCTCCGCCGTCAGGCCGCGGATGCGGTCGCGCAGCCACTCGCGCAGGACCCGGTAGCGCGGCAGGCCGGCGACGCCCTGATCCATGGGGTCCTCCCAGAGCCAGCGCTCGATGGGCCGGTCGGGCGCGATGCACCGCGAGACGTCGATGTCTCCGAGGACGATGACGCGATCGTAGGAATCGGCCAGCGACGGCGTCAGCTGGAGCGGGTCGCCGTCGCAGCGCGCGCCCACCTCCCCGAGCGCGAGGCGCGCGTCCTCGTCGACTCCGCGGTCATCCGGGTCGACGTCCACGCCGGCGGAGGACACCTCGACCCCCGGCCGGACGCGGCGCAGCAGTCCCTCCGCCATGCGGGACAGGCCCATGTTCGAGCCGCTGACGAACAGGATGGTCCCGTCGCCCATGTCATCGCCTCCTCGAGCGTCGGTCCGCCGCCAGCGCGTGAGCGTGACGACGCTTTCCCCCACCCTAGCCACGACCTGCCCCGGCCACGAGGGCCGCGCGGCGGGAAAACGGGAGGATGCGGCCCGGCGCAGGGGCCGATGCGGGCCGGCGGCGGGCTCTAGCGGCGCGCCTCGTCCCAGACGGTCACCAGCGGACCGCCGTCGCCGTCGACGGCGCAGCGCATGGCCCCGCGGCCGATGGGCTCGCAGCGGACGTGGCGGCCGTCGACGTCGAAGATCGCGGTCGAGGCCAGGTCGACGTCGCCGTCGCCGGCCCTCTCCATGAGGGCCGCCAGCACGTCCGAGGCCAGTCCGCACAGCGCGGGCTCCTCGGCGGCCGTCTGCGCGCCGGTCGCGCCGTGGTGCGCGGTGACGCCAAGGTGGCTGACGCCGTGGCCGTCACCCGTCCTGCACACGAGCACGTGCTCGCCGTGGAACTGGACGACCTCCCCGGCCAGGATCATCGACTGCCCCTCCGCCGAATCACCGGCGCCCGCGTCACCGTCCTTGGTCGGGGCGCCGGACTTGGCGACGCCCCCGCCGCCGTGCCCGCCCCATCCGTCCGCGGCGCGGAGGGACGCGGCCAAGGCCGAGGGATCCCGGGGCCGGTCGGCGGCGGAGGAGTCGGTGGACGTTCCGGCGGACGGCGTGGCGGAGGCTGCGCCGCCTACACGGGAGCCGGGGGCGGTCGTCGAGCCGGCGGCGCCGACAGCGTCCGAGCCGGCCCCGCCCTCAGACGACGCCGGGGAGCCGGGGGCGTCGCCGGAGGTCGACTCTCCGCCCTCGTCACCGGCCCGCGGGACGACGCCGGCCGCCTGCTCGGTCGGGGAGTCGTCGCCGCCGGTGACCAGGGCGACGCAGCCGACGAGGGCAAGGCCGACGAGCGCCATCATCGCGAGAGCCGCCGCCACGGGGCGGCGTGCAGGGGCGGCCGGGCGGACCCCGTCGTCCGGGGTCGCGGCGTCCGTGCGCCGCGTGCGGGGGCCGCGGCCGTTGCGGGGATCGGCGTGATGATCGGGGGTCAAGGGTCCTCCTTCCGGGATTCGTGGCGTGCTCTTCGCGTTGTCCTGGCTACCACCGGCGGCGTGCCGGCCGTAAGCCAATGCGGAGATCGCAGCCGAACCGTTATACGTCCCTGACGGCGATCTTTTTGGTTGTTGACGAGCCGGAGACGGGACTTGAACCCGCAACCTGCCGCTTACAAGGCGGATGCGCTACCGATTGCGCCACTCCGGCACCGCGCCGCATGGCGCGAGCAGCCCCATGCTACCCGGGTGCCGGCCCCGGACCGCGCGGGCCCCGGGCCCGCGGACCGGATTCGCTGACGCGCCGCCGGGCGGATTGCCGGGCACACCGCCGCGGCAGCCGACGTCGGCCCGGCCGGTACAGTGTTCCCGTGCAGGCGGGGCCCGGGGACGGGGCCCGCGAACCGGCGTCCGGGCACCCCGCGCCGACATCCCGCCGCCCCGGACCGGGGCGGCCGTCCACGGAGGAGGCATGGACCCGTGACCCAGGACGACCCGCGGCCGGAGGGCCCGGACCTGCCCGAGGGCGGCGATGAGTCGCATGGCCTCCGCGACAGGCTCCTCGACTGGGCCTCCAGCCCGGAGCCGGAGGAGGCGCCCGAGGCGCCGATGCGCACCCGTACGCCCCTCCCCCTGGCGCCCGTGGCGCTGGACGACGTCGACGCGGTCACCGACGTCCTCGACCTGGCGGCGCGGTGCGCCGGCGTGCTGCTGTCCAGCGGCGCCGGCAACCGGGACGTCGTCGCGCAGATCAAGGCGATCGCCTCCGCGTTCGGCCTCACGCGCGTGCAGGCGGACATCACGCTGACGACGGTGACCGTGTTCCACCTGACGGAGAAGCGCCGCGTGCCGCTGACGTCCGTCCGCGTCGTCGACGGCGCAGTGGCGAACTTCCATCAGCTCGGCCAGGCGGATCGGCTGGTCCGCGACATCCTCGGCGGCCGCGTCGGCCTGGAGGAGGCACTGGAGCGCATCCGCGAGATCGAGGAGTCCCCGCCGCTGTACCGCCTCCGCGTCGTCTACGCGGGCTGGGTGCTGCTGGCGATGGCGTTCTCCGTCCTCATCGGCGGCTCCTGGCTGGTGGCGGGCCTGACGGGCGTGGCGTCGTTCCTGGTCATCGTCACCATCAGCGAGCTCAACGCCAGGTCGCTGCCGCCGTTTTTCCAGAACATGGTCGGCGGCCTCCTGGCCACGCTGTTCGCCGCGGCGTTCTTCTGGTCGGCGCCCTACCTGGGGCTGGCGGTGGCGCCGTCGCGCATCATCGCGTCGGGCATCGTCGTCATGCTCGCCGGCCTCACGCTGGTGCAGGCTCTGCAGGACGGCATGAACGGCGCGCCGGTGACGGGCGCCGCGAGATTGTTCGACACGATGCTGCTGACCGGCGGCATCATCGCCGGCATCGCCTTCGGCATCGAGATCGTCGCGCTGCTCGGCGTCACCCTGCCGCCGCAGGAGGCCACGGCCCTGCCGAACTTCACGGAGACGACGCTGCGGGTCATCATGGGCATGCTCGCGTCCGTCGGATTCGCCGTCGCGTCGCACGCCAACGGCAAGGAGCTGGGCGTCACGGCCGGCATCGCGTTCTCCGGCACGGCACTGCACCACTACATCCTGCTGCCGCTGGGCCTCGGCGACGTCGCCTCGACGGGCCTCGCGGCCGGGTTCATCGGCATCGCCGGTGGTCTGCTGTCGCGGCGCTACTCCATCCCGCCACTGGTCACCGCCGTCGCGGGGATCACCCCGTTCCTTCCGGGCCTCACCATCTACCGCGGCCTCTACGCGCTGCTGCACGACGACATGGTCGGCGGCTTCACCAACCTCGCCGTGGCCATCGCCATCTCCGCCGCGCTGGCCGCGGGCGTGGCGCTCGGCGAGTGGATCGCCCGCCGCCTGCGCCGCCCGAAGGCGCTGACCCGCGCCGGCGACATCATCCGCCCGCGCGTCCGCATCCGCCACGCCCGCCACCTCGTCGACGCCGCCCGCCCGGAGGAGGTCGACGAGGCCGCCACCGCGCACCGCCGCCGCACCGCCCGCAGCTGGTCCGGCCGGCGCTTCGGCCGCGACGTCGGCGAATCCTGGGAGCGCTGGTAGCCCGCGGGGCCGTCGCACAGCCCCGCTGGTACACTGGGGAACTCGCGAGCAGCGGATGCTGCAGCACGCGGCAGCGGATCCCCGGCGGAGCCGCCCGCGCACCCGGCGGCCGGGGGCCGCCGCCCGAAACGCCCAAGCCAGGAGGATCCGTGCCACCGAAGGTCACCGACACCCGTTCCGCCCAGAACGAGGCCCTGCACAAGGTCGAGGAGCTGACGGCGGCGGGCGCCCGGAAGATCATCGCCTCCTACGCCGACGACTTCCATGACTGCGTGACCCTCATGTGCATGCTCGGCGTCGAGCCGGAGGGCCTGGACTACAAGCGCGTCCACGCGGAGTACCTGGAGGAGAACGAGCCGAAGCCGGCGAAGCGCTCCCGGAAGTCCACGAAGAAGGCCGCCAAGAAGTCGGCCAAGAAGACCGCGAAGAAGTCCGCGAAGAAGGCGGCCAAGAAGTCCGCCAAGAAGACGACGAAAAAGGCCGCCAAGAAGGCGACGAAGACCGCGAAGAAGGCCTGACCGATGGACAGCGCCGCGGACAGGTCGGATTTCGTCGTCGTCGCGAACCGGCTCCCTGTGGCGCCGTCGCCGCGCGCCGACGGGGGCGTCGACTGGAAGCCGTCCCCGGGCGGCCTGGTCACCGCGCTGACGCCGGTGCTCCTGCGCAACAACGGCGCGTGGATCGGCTGGGCGGGCACCATCTCGGACGACCCGACGTCGCCGGTGCCGCCGGAGACCATCGTCACGGACGACGGCCTGGATCTGCACCCCGTCGCCCTCGACGGCGACGAGTACGAACGGTTCTATGAGGGCTTCTCCAACGCCACGCTGTGGCCGCTGCTCCACGGGCTCATCGTGCCGCCGACGTACGACGGCAGCTGGTGGGAGTCCTACCGAGAGGTCAACCGCCGCTACGCGGAGGCCACCGCCGAGCGCGCCGCCCAGGGCGCGACCGTGTGGGTGCAGGACTATCAGCTCATGCTCGTGCCGGGCATCCTGCGGCAGCTGCGCCCCGACGTCACCATCGGCTTCTTCCTGCACATCCCGTTCCCGCCGTCGGAGATCTTCCGCCAGCTGCCGTGGCGCGAGGAGGTCGTGCGCGGCATGCTCGGCTCCGACCTCATCGGCTTCCACCTGGCGTCGTGCGCCGACAACTTCCTGTCCCTGTGCCGCCGCATCGGCGGCGAGGCGGGGGCGCACACGGGCCTGCCGGACGAGCTGGAGGTCTCCGGCGACGCATCCGTTCGCGAGGTCACCGCGCACGTCGTCGCCCCCGACGGGCACCGCGTCGCCGTCGGCGCCTACCCCATCTCCATCGACTCCGGCTCCGTCATCGAGGGCGCCGCGAAGGCGGATCCCGCCGGCGTCCGCGCGAAACTCGGCGACCCGGCCACGCTGTTCCTCGGCGTCGACCGCCTGGACTACACGAAGGGCATCCTGCAGCGTCTCGAGGCGTTCGAGTCCCTGCTGGACTCCGGCGCCCTCGACCCCGACGAGGCCGTCATGGTCCAGGTGGCCACCCCGTCCCGCGAGCGCGTCGACGACTACCGCCGCCTGCGCGCTCAGGTCGAGCACGTCGTCGGCCGCGTCAACGGGCGCTTCGCCTCGCTGGGCCGGCCCGTCATCCACTACATCCACCGGCCCATCCCGTTCGTCCAGCTGCTGGACCTGTACTCCGCCGCGGACGTCATGCTGGTCACGGCGCTTCGCGACGGCATGAACCTCGTGTGCAAGGAGTACGTCGCGTGCCACGCCGACGGCTCCGGCGCCCTGGTCCTGTCCGAGTTCGCCGGCGCCGCGACGGAGCTCGACGGCGCGTGGATGTGCAACCCCTTCGACCAGGAGTCCATCAAGCGTGCGATGGTGCAGGCCGCCCGCGCCGCCACGTCGGGCGCCGGCCTCGACCGGATGCTGGCCATGCACGCCCAGGTCCGCGATCACGACGTCGACCTGTGGGCGGGCAGTTTCCTCGATTCCCTGCGCGACGTCGCTGGCGCCGCGGACGGGGAGGGCGTCGCGGACGTCGCCCGCGGGGAGGGCGCGTGATCGGCGGCCGCGGCGCCAGCTCCCTCCGCCGCGCCAGATCGCTCCGCCGCGTCGCCGCCACCGCCCTGGCTGCGGCCTCGGTGCTGACGGCGACGGCGTGCTCCTCCGCCGACGACCGCATCGTCGACCGGACGTGGCAGGTCACCGGCGTCTTCGATGACCCTGCCCTGCCGACCGCGCCAGTCGAGGACCAGGTCCCGCCCATCATCGTCTTCGGCGCGAACGGTTACACCGGCTCCTCCGCCTGCGGCGAGTACCGGGGCGACGTGGACTGGCTCGGAGACGGCATCGTCCGACTCGGCGAGCCCCGGCCCCTGCGGCAGCGCGACTGCCCCACCCCCGCCGCGGAGTACGACCGTCGCCTCGCGGCCATCCTGCCCGGGGACCAGCGCATCGCGGTCGACGGCGACGGCCTGCGCTCCTCGCGCGTCGAGGATCACCCGGCCGGCACCGCCGCTCGCGGCTTCGCTGCCGTGCAGGTCGGCGCGACGGCGGACCGGTAGCGCGCCGCTAGACGGAGGGGCGCTGCCGCCAGCGCTCTGCCTCCGGCGCGTCATCGCCGGGCGCGACGACGCGGGCGTAGCCGCCGCGGTGGTAGATGAGGGGGCTGGCGTCGGCGCGGTGGCCGATGCCGGAGATGCGGCCGACGACGATGTGGTGGTCGCCGCCGGGATGGACGGCCTCGACGGTGCAGTCGATCCAGATGGCAGCGCCGTGGAGCACCGGATTGCCCAGCGGGGATTCGGCCCACGTGCCGTGGGCGAACTTGTCGGCGCCGCGGCGGCCGAAGGCGGCCGAGACGTCCTGCTGCGCCTCCGCGAGGACGTTGACGGCGAAGCGGCCCGTCGCCTCGATGCGCGGCCACGTCAGCGAGGCGCGCATGACCGTGAACACGACCAGAGGCGGGTCGAGGCTGAGCGAGGAGAAGGACTGGCAGGCGAAGCCGGCCGGCCCCTCCTCGTCGGACGTGGCGATGACGGTCACGCCGGTGGCGAACTCGCCGAGGGCGCGGCGGATGGACATCTCGTCCAGCGGCGTCAGCGCCTGCGGCAGGGCGGCGGGCCCGGACGCCGCGTGGCCGTCTGCGTCGGCGGCGGGGGCGTCGGGATCGGGCGTGCCGGAGGAGAACGTCATGCGCACAAGGCTATCCGCCCCTTTTCGGGGCCGTCCACCGCCCCCGGCCCCGGCGGGCGGGCCCGCGCGTACGCTGGGGAGGGTGAACGACGAAGCCGCCTCCGCCCTCCACGCCGCGATCGAGCGCGTCGCCGCCGCGCCGAACCTCCTGGTCGCCCTCGACTTCGACGGGACGCTCGCGGACCTCCAGGACGATCCGATGGCGGTGCGGCCGCGCCCGGGCAACCGGGAGCTCGTCGAGGCGCTCGCGGACCTCGACGGCGTCACCGTCGTGTTGTTGTCCGGCCGCCAGCTCAAGGACCTGCGGTACCTGTCCGGCATGAAGCCGACCGTGCGGCTGGTCGGCAGCCACGGTGCCGAGCCCGACGACGGCCTGTCGCTGTCCTCGGCGGAGTCCGCGCTGCTGGAGGCGCTGGACGTCCGCCTGCGCGAGGTGCTGGACCAGCCCGGCGCGGACGACGCCTGGGTGGAGAACAAGCCCGGTGCCCGCGTCCTCCACGTCCGGCTGGTGGCGGACCACGTCCAGCGTCGGCGCATCCTCGACTATGCCCGCACGATGGCGCGGCCGGTGCCGGGCCTCCACGTCACCGACGGCAAGGACATCCTGGAGATCGCCGTCCACGACGTGACGAAGGGCAGCTACCTCGACGCCGCGCGACGCGACGCGGGCGCCGACGCCGTCGTCTTCGTCGGCGACGACGTCACGGACGAGACCGCCCTGCGCGTCCTCACGCCCGGCGATCTGGGCGTGAAGGTCGGCCAGCCCGACGTCGAGCACTCCGCCGCGGGCCATTTCGTCCCCGACACCGCGGCCGTCACGGTGCTGCTGCGCGACCTGCTCAACGCGCGCCTGGCGGCGGAGAAATAGGCGGACGGGCCGCGCGGACCGCGGGCCGCGGCTGCGGGGGACGTCGTCACGCACGGTCCCGGCAGCGGCCACTACCTCTCCCGCGGCGGCGCGGTGGTGCGGCCCGGGGCGAACTCCGTCTCCAGGATGGTGCGCGCGGGCTCGCCGGCGACGAGCACGCGGCCGACGGTCTCGCCCTTGAGGCGGTTCGGCTGGACGACGGTGGCGACGCCGGACAGGCGCGCGACCTCGATGCCGTCAAAGCCCGTCACCGACAGATCCTCCGGCACGCGGATGCCGTGGTCCGCGCAGTAGTGCAGGACCCCGAGCGCCTGCGTGTCCGTCGTGCACGCCACCGCGGTCAGGCCCGGGTGGGACTCGAGCAGCTCGCGGGCGGCATCGTAGTTCGTGGCACGGTTGTTGAGGTGCCTGCCGACGACGGGGACCTGGTCGGCGGGGATGCCGGCGTCGGCAAGCTCCTCGAGGATCCCCTCGACGCGGCCGCGTTGGACGTGGTGGTGGGCGTCGGCGAGATCCTCCGCCGTCACCGGGCCGTCGACCTGGCCGCGCGCCAGGCGGACCGACAGCACGCCGATGCGGCGGTGGCCGAGGTCCAGCAGGTGCCGGATGGCGGGCTTCACGGCCTCGCGGTCGTCGATGCCGACGAACGGCACGCCCTCGACGTCCGAGGGTTGGTCGCAGATGACCGCGGGTATGCCGCGCTCGCGAATGACGCCCAGGTACGGGTCGTCGTCCGCGACGGAGTAGACGACCATGCCGTCGACCGCGGCGCCGCGGATGAGATCCGCTCCCCCGTCGTCGACGGTGGACGACGACGCCGGGATGATCATCAGGGAGGTGCCCAGCTCCGCGCAGACGTCGGCGAGGCCCGCGAGGAAGTCGACGGACGCGGGGTCCTCGAAGGCGAACGTCAGCTCCTCCGTGAACAGGACGCCGAGCGCACCGGCGCGGCGTGTGCGCAGGTTGCGCGCCATCGGGTCGGGGCCCGGGTAGCCCTGGCGGCGGGCGACGGCGAGGATGTGCTCGCGCAGCTCCGCCGACAGCTGATCCGGGCGGTTGTAGGCGTTGGAGACGGTGGTGCGGGAGACCCCGACCTCCGCGGCGATGGATGCCAGGGTCCCCCGCCGGCGGCGCAGGTACGCCGGAGTGCCGGTCTCGTCGTTCACGGGGGGATTCATCACCCCGAATTTAGTGGATGCGCCCGTCTCGCGGGCGGGGAGGGGCTGGTCCAGCGATCTGCGCGGCGTTGCGCATCAACGCACACAGGCATGCCTTATCTGGAAATGATTTTCAGAAGGGCGGTAGCATGACGCCCATGACCACCACGATCACCCGTTCCACCCTCCGCCGCAGCGCGGCCCTGCTCGCCGCCGCCGGCCTGGCCGCGGCCCTCGGCGCCTGCTCCTCCGACGATCAGGCCACCGACGCCTCCTCCGGGGCGGAGGGCGGCTCCGGCGGCGACGCCGCAATCAAGGTCGTCACCTCCACCAACACCTGGTCGGACGTCGCGAAGGCCGTCGTCGGCGACGCGGACGTCTCCGTCACCCCGATCATCGACTCCAACGAGGCCGACCCGCACTCCTACGAGCCGTCCGCCCAGGACATGGCGCTCATCGAGCAGGCCGACATCGTCGTCGCCGGCGGCGGCCACTACGACGTGTGGATGACCTCCGCCGCCCAGGACACCAACGCGGTGATCGTCTCCGCCCTCGCCCCCGACGAGCACGGCCATGACCACGATCACCACCACGGCCACGACCACGATCACGGTCACGGCGAGGAGGGCCACGATCACGGTCACGATCACGGCGAGGAGGGCCACGACCACGGCCACGATCACGACCACGACCACGGCGACTCCACGGACATCACGTCCAACGAGCACGTCTTCTACTCCACCGACGCCATCGCCAAGGTCGGCGACGATCTGGCCAAGGCCATCAACGACAAGGCCGGCGAGAAGCTGGTGAACGCCGACAAGGTCCACGCCACAATCGACGAGATCACCAAGGCCAAGGAGGAGCTGGGCCACTACCACATCGCCCAGACCCACCCGCTGGCCGACTACATCATCCAGAACTCCGAGGTCCACGACATCACCCCGGATGGGTTCCGCCTGGCGACGCTGAACGAGCAGGAGCCGTCCGCCTCCGACGTCAACGACATGCTGAAGCTCATCGAGTCCGGTGACCTGGACATGCTGGTCGATTCCCCGCAGACCACCGACGCCGTCTCCGAGCGCCTGGTGGAGGCCGCCAAGGCCAAGGGCCTGCCGATCGTCGAGGTCTGGGAGACCCCGGCGAAGGGCGAGTCCTTCTTCGACCTGTACCTCAAGACCATCGAGTCGCTGAAGGCCACCGGCGACGCCGCGACCGCGTAGCGTCGACCACGGTCGGGGATCACCGCACCCTCCGCGCGGGCCCCCGCCCCCCCCCCCCCCCCCCCCACCGCGCCCCCCGG
>JAEWGK010000206.1 GCA_023388385.1 Actinomycetes bacterium
CAGCCACGGCGCGGAGGCGACGACGCCCGTGAGCGTCGCGACGCCGCGGTCGCGCCACGTCCGGGCGCTGACGGCGGCGACGACGAGTCCCAGCATGGCTCCCGTCGGGGTGATGCCCGCCGCCGCCAACGCGGTCGCCCGCCACCAGCGGGCGCCAAGGGCCCCGGTCACCGCGATGGCCGGCAGCAGCACCGCGCCGATGACCAGCGACCACTGCCCCTGCAGGAGGCGCTCGACGACGAAGGGATTCCACAGGACCATCGTCACCGCCGCGATCTGGCCGACCGGGCCGGCGGAGAGCAGGCGGCGCGCCATCTCCGCCGCGCACGTGCCGCCGGCGACGAAGGCGGCGAAGAGGAGGAGCGACGCGACGCGCGCCGCGCTGGTCACCTGCCCCACCAGCGCCAGGACGGCGTCCTGCGGCGTCGCGCGGGCGGGCGCGCCGCCGACGCCGAGCGCGGCGTCCGTCAGCGCCGGGTGCGCGGGCACGACCATGTCCCGCAGCATGAGGTCCCCGGGGAACACGAGAGGCCACAGCGTCAGCATGGTCAGGGCGACCGTCCAGGCGATGGCGCCCGGGTGGATCGTGCCGCGGGGCGCGGTGGCGGGGGTCCTCGGGGTCACGGGGTCATCCTATGCGGCGCTTCGCGGCAGGTCGATGGCCCATGCCGGGCCCTGCCCGCAACCGCGGACGCCGCCCCGCCGACCGGGTTCTCCGGTGGCGGGGCGGCGTCGTGCCGGCGAGGTGCGTCGGAAAGTGGGTGGACGCGTCGTCCGGCGGGGAACCTGCCCGGGGTCGGGGTCGGCGCCTAGTGGCGTCGGATGCCGATGATGCCGACGACGACGAGGATCAGGCCCAGGATGCCCAGGATGATCGGGGCGACGGTGCCGAAGGTGCTCAGCTTGGACTTGGAGTCGAGGGCCTGGTTCAGCTGGTTGGCCTTCGTCTCCTCGGACCACTGCGCGACGAAGTCCATCGCGGTGCGGTTGCGCTCGCGCTCCTCCTTGGCGCGGTCCGGGCCGGCGATGCGCTTCGCCTCCTCCGGGTCGCGGGCATAGAACTGGAAGATGTGCTCGGTGCCGTTGACGATCATGCCGGTGGTCGGCTCGACGCGGACGGTGCGGACGTTGGCGTAGTAGCGGTCCATCGTGACGTCGTCGTCGCCCTCGAGGCCCCACTTGTTGGCGGGGAAGGTCAGGCGCAGGGAGGCCATGTAGTCCTTGTCGGCCTTGGTCAGCTCACGGCCGTTGGCCGTCTGGTGGGCCTGGAAGCTCTCGTAGAGGTTCACCGGCTCGATGACCATCTCGTACTTGTAGACCGTCGCGCCGTCCTGCTCCTCCTCGTCGATGAAGTCGATCGGCTGCTCCACCAGACCGACGACGTCGTAGTACGGGTAGGACTTCTTTTCCGCGCCCATCGGGAACTGGTACTGGATGCCCGGGCGGGTGAACTCCTGCAGCTGGTCCGCGCCCGGCTGGGACGGGTCGTGGTACTGCGTCGTGGAGATCGGCTCGTCGACCGGGTAAGAGTTGTAGCGGTCCAGGGTGATGCGGTCGATGGTGGCGTTGACCAGGTTGGCCGGCTCCTCGCGGTCGTCGCGGATGATGGTCGTGCCGACCTCGAGCGTCACGACGTCGCCGTCGGACGGCTCCTCCGTGTGCACGTGGCGGTTGGAGCGCAGCGGGGTCTGATCGCCGATGAAGCAGTGGACCGGCAGATCCTCGCCCTCGCAGCGCGGGTCGTTCTCGCGGCCCTTGACCGGCTCGTTCTTGGCGAGCGCGCCGGAGTCGAGCAGGGAGCCCTCGCGGGTGTCGGTGATGGTCGTGCTCACCGTGTCCAGCGGGATGGACTTCAGCTTCGGCACGAGGAAGGCGGGGAGCAGGATCGCCATGACGATCAGGGCCGCTCCGATGATGATCGCGGCGTGCGACAGGGTTTTCTTCATGTGTTCAGCCACTTTCCGTTCGGGGGGCAGGTTTCACAGCGGAAACTTAGCAGGCGCGAGTTATTCGGGGAGAAAAACTCGTAACATCTTCTCATACGTCGGGGAAAACCGCCCGCGGCCCCTGCGACCGTGGGGCGGGGGCTTCCGCACCCGCGTCGTCGTCCGCCGTCCGGCCAGGTCGGCGCGGTGCGCGGGCCCGGCGTGGCAGAGTCTCGGCCGACGGAAACCCGCGCGCCGCCACGTCCCCGGCGCCCGGGGCACCCCCCGGAAGACGATGAGGAGCATACCCCCGTGCAGCACCCCCGCGCCGCGGCGCCCGCGCAGGCCGGGCCCGCCCCCGCCCCCGGAGACCGCCGCGTCCCCGACGTCACGCCCCCGTTCCGGCCGGGTTTCCTGCCTGCGCTGGAGGGGCTGCGCGCCGTCGCGTCGCTGGGCATCATCGGCACCCACGTCGCCTTCCAGACCGGCCACGACGTCGGCGCGCTGTGGGAGCGGGTCCTCGGCCGGTTCGACTTCTTCGTCGCCGTGTTCTTCACCCTGTCGGGTTTCCTGCTGTGGCGCTCCAACCGCGCCTCCCGCGGCCCGGGCCACTGGGCGAACTACTACCGCAAGCGCGCCGCGCGCATCCTGCCCGCCTACTGGGTCCTCGTGCTCGTCGTCCTGCTGGCGTTCCCCGTCGGGGCCGACGCGGGCTGGCGGGCGTGGCTGGCCAACCTCACGCTCACGCAGGTGTTCGTCCCCGACGGCCTGCACGGGGGACTGACCCACCTGTGGTCGCTGTCCGTGGAGGTGTCGTTCTACGTCGTCATGCCGCTGCTGGTCATGGCCCTGGGGCGCATCGACCCGGTGCGGTCGCAGTGGGTGCGCATCGGCGCCATCGCCGCGCTGACCGCCCTGAGCTTCGGATGGGCGTGGCTGCCGCTGCCGTACCCGGACGGCGTGAACCCGCACGTTCAGCCCGCCGCGTACTTCTCCTGGTTCGCCGCCGGCATGGTGCTGGCGGAGCTCGAGTCCCTGGCCGGCCACCCCGATCCGCGCCACCGCGCGCAGTTGGAGGCGATGCAGCGCTGGGCGTCGCGCCGCTGGATCTGGCTGCTCGTCGCCGCCGGCGCGCTGGTGCTCGCCGCGGAGCTCGGCCCGGAGGGCCTGGTGCAGCTGACGGACTGGGAGTTTCTGCGCCGCCTGTGGTGCGGCCTGGTCTTCGGTGCCGCGATCATCGGCCCGTGGGCGATCTCGCCGGATTCGCGGGTGCTGGCGTCGCCGGTCGTGCAGGCGCTGGGCCGGTGGTCCTACGGCATCTTCCTGTGGCACATGGCCCTGCTGTCCGTGGTGTTCCCGCTGCTGGGCATCAACCTGTTCGACGGCGGCCTCATCCCCGTGTGGATCGCCACCACGGCCCTGACCATCCCGGTCGCCGCCGCGTCCTACGCGCTGGTGGAGGAGCCGGCGCGGCGGTGGCTCGGCAGGGTCTGGGCCACGGCGAGGAGGGACAGCGCGGCGACGAGCAGCAGCTGAACGCCCCACGTCGCCGCCAGGTAGCCGGCCTCCGGCCACGGTGCGCGGGAGGCGATGACCCCGGCCAGCGCCACGAGCGAGCCCGCGCCGATCGCGGCCAGCCCCGGGGCGCGCCGTCCCCACGTCCCCGGCGCACGAC
>JAEWGK010000256.1 GCA_023388385.1 Actinomycetes bacterium
CGGCAGCGCCGCGCAGCGCGTGGGCGGGAGCACGCGAGGCAGCGGCCGGCGGGCCCGGGGACGCCCCGGGGCGCGTGCGCGCGGGTGCCGGGACCCCGGGTAGGATGTCCGCCATGACCGCCGCTTACGCAGATGATCTGATGGACTACGACGAGGTCCTCCAGCGCTTCGAGCCCGTCATGGGCATGGAGGTGCACGTGGAACTGGCCACGAACACGAAGATGTTCTCCGCCTCGTCCGCGAACTTCGGCGCCGAGCCGAACAGCAACGTCGATCCCTGCAGCCTGGGCCTGCCGGGCGCGCTGCCCGTCGTCAACCGCAGGGGCGTGGAGTGGGCCATCAAGATCGGCCTTGCGCTGAACTGCGAGATCGCGGAGTCCTCCCGCTTCGCGCGGAAGAACTACTTCTACCCGGATCAGCCGAAGAACTACCAGATCTCCCAGTACGACGAGCCGATCGCATACGACGGCCACCTGGACGTCGTGCTCGACGACGGCACCGAGTGGCGCGTCGAGATCGAGCGCGCGCACATGGAGGAGGACACGGGCAAGCTCACCCACCTCGGCGGCACGACCGGCCGCATCCACGGCGCGACCCGTTCCCTGGTCGACTGCAACCGCGCGGGCATCCCGCTCATCGAGATCGTCACCAAGCCGATCATCGGCGCCGGCGCGCGCGCCCCCGAGGTCGCCCGCGCCTACGTCTCCGCGCTGCGCGATCTGGTCAAGTCCCTGGGCGTGTCCGACGCCCGGATGGACCAGGGCTCCATGCGCGTCGACTCCAACGTGTCCCTGCGCCCGGTGGGCCAGGAGGAGTTCGGTACCCGCACCGAGACGAAGAACATTAACTCGCTGAAGTCCGTCGAGCAGGCCGTGCGCTACGAGATGCAGCGCCAGGCCGCCGTCCTCGTCGCCGGCGGCTCCATCCGCCAGGAGACGCGCCACTACCAGGAGTCCGACGGCTCCACCTCCGCCGGCCGCATCAAGGAGACGGCGGAGGACTACCGCTACTTCAACGACCCCGACCTGCCGCCGGTGCTCGCGCCGAAGGAATGGGTCGAGGAGATCCGCGCCACCCTGCCGGAACTGCCGTGGGTCCGCCGCGCCCGCATCCAGGAGGAGTGGGGTCTGAAGGACGAGGAGATGCGCGACCTGGTGAACGCCGGCGCCCTCGATCTCATCGTGGACACCGTCGAGGCCGGCGCGAAGCCGGACGAGGCCCGTTCCTGGTGGGTCGCCTACCTGTCCCAGAAGGCCAACGAGCGCGAGGTCGAGCTCGGGCAGCTGGAGATCACCCCGGCGCAGGTCGCCCGCGTCGTCGCCCTCATCAACGAGGGCAAGCTGACCAACAAGCTCGCCCGCCAGGCCGTCGACGGAGTGCTGGCCGGCGAGGGCGACGTCGACGAGGTCGTCACGGCCCGCGGACTGGAGGTCGTGCGCGACGACGGTGCCGTCACCGCCGCCGTCCAGGGAGCGCTCGACGCGAACCCGGACATCGTCGCCAAGATCAAGGACGGCAAGACCAAGGCCGCCGGCGCCATCGTCGGCCAGGTCATGAAGGCCACCCGCGGCAAGGCTGACCCGGGTCAGGTCAACAAGCTGATCATGGAACTCGTCGCCACGATGTAGCCGGGCGCCGGCGCGCCACGCCCACGCGCACGTCGCCCGCCGCCCCGGTGCATCGGGGGCGGCGGGCGACGCCGCCATGCGCGGGAGGTCAGTCGTCCCCGGGCTTGTTCGCCTGCTTCCACTCGCGGAAGGCCTCCTCGGTGCGGCCGACGCGCCAGTAGCCGGACAAGGACATCGTCCTCCGGTCGACTCCGCGCTCCCCGATGAACCACGGACGGAGTCGCTTCATCATCGCGTGGGCTTCGCCGTGCGCGAAGACGTCGACGCGCCCCTCCGGCCATGGCAGCGTCCGCTGCACGTAGTCGACCAGCGCCTCGCAGGGAACGTCGCCCTGCGGCAGCCAGTGGACGCACTGGTGGCACTCGACGGGCAGATCGCGCTCGGGGTCGAGGGACTCGACGACGACCTGGACGCGGCTGTGGTCCGGCAGCGCGCGCAGCGCCGAAATGATGGCCGGCAGCGCGGTGTCGTCGCCGACGAAAAGATGCCAGTCGGCGTCCTCGTCCGGGGCGTAGGCGCCGCCGGGGCCGACGACGCCGATGCGCTCGCCGGCCTCCGCGCGGGCGGCCCACGGCGAGGCCACTCCCTGGTCGCCGTGGACGACGAAGTCGATGGAGGCCTCCGAGGCGTCCGCGTCGACGGAGTGGATGGTGTAGGTGCGCAGGACTGGGCGCGGCTCGGATCGTGGCCCGCCCTCCGGGATGATCGGGTTGCCGTCGTCGTCGAAGCAGAGCTTGACGTAGGCGTCGGTGTTGCCCGACGCGGCGAAGGGTTCGATGGAATCGACGGCGAACCGCAGCCGCAGCATGTGCGGGCCGACCTTCTCCGAGGACAGGACGGTGAAGACGCTCTGGTTGATCTGGCGGGACATGTAGGCGATCCTAACGGTGAATACCCGCCAGTGCAGGCGGTGCGTGACGACGCATCCCGGTCCGCCCCAGGTCGCGTCGCGGATCGGGCGTGCGGTCCGCCGCCGGATCAGTCCGGCGAGCCGCCCGCGCCGCCGGCGGGGAACCGCACGACGCGGTCGTCGGAGGAGCCGGGGCCGCCTTCGGCGAGGGCGCGGTTGACGGTGCCGCCCCAGATCTCCGGGCCGGAGTCGCCGGGCACGACGGCGACGGTGCCGATGTGCCCGAACGTGCCCTCGACCAGGATGTCCGGGCCGCCGCCGACGACCCACGTCCGCGGGCCCCCGGGATCGCCCGGGATGCCGGGGACGGGGTCGAGCGGCTCGAGGGTCATGGGCACGGCGACGACGCGGCCGGCGCCCGGCACCGCCACGACGACGTTCGCCCCGTCGTAGGCGCAGCCGCCGAGGGAGTCGTCGACGTCGACGCCCGTCAGCGCCTCGACGATCTCGCCGTTCCACTGGATGAGCGTCGGGTGGCCGTCGAGCCTGGCCGTCATCATCGGCGGCGCGCCGGGCGGGACGGCGCAGACGCCGAGGATCTCGATGCCGGGATCGCCCGCCATGAGGAAGTCCGGCCTTCCGCCGCGGTTGATGTACATGGCGACCGCACCGGGGCGGGCCTCCCGATCCGCGTAATCGGCGCCGCCGGGCAGCAGGGTCAGACGGGAGACGGCGCCGTCGGCGCGCAGCACCAGGATCTGACCGGTCTCGGGGGAGTCCGGCATGGCCATCAGCTGGATGACGCGTCCGCCGGCGTCCGCGACGCGCTCGGGGGCGAGCCCCGGTCGGATGCGCCACAGCCCGCCGTCGGCCGTGGCCGCCACGCCGTCCCCGGGGCCCGCCCCCGCCAGGGCCGTGACCTCCGGCAGGCACGCGGCGAGCGTGACGGGGTCGACGTCGCACGGGGCGCGGTCTCGGTCGG
>JAEWGK010000272.1 GCA_023388385.1 Actinomycetes bacterium
CGGCGGGCCCGATGCCCGGCGGACGGCGCGAGGCGTCGGGCCCGTTGATTAAATGGGGGACATGAGCACCGCCGACGCGCCCCCGCCCAGCACCGGATCCGCGGCACCCGACGCCGGGTCCGGCCCCGGCGCGCCCGCGGCCCCCGCCGATCCCGCCGTCCGGGGTTCCGCCCGCCCGCTCCGCCGCTCCGGCCAGCCGCCCACCCCGCTGGCGGAGCCGCACGGCGAGATCTTCGCCGACGACCAGCTGTCGCTGCGCGCGGCCATCGTCTCCGTCATCGCGGCGGGCCTCGGCGGCGCGCTGGCGATGCTGGCCGCCTGGTTCGTCCTCAAGCGCACGTCCCTGCCCGCCTTCGGCGGCTCGCACGTCTCGCGCGCCGTCTCGACGGCATGCGTCGTCGTGCTCCTCGTCCTCGTCATCGCCGTCATGGCGTGGTGGGCCCGGCGCGGCCCCGGCAACCGCCCCCGGCGGCTGGAGCTGCCCGCCACCGCGCTGGCGTACCTCTCGCCCGCGGCCCTGACCGCTGCGGCGCTGGCGGTCCCGCTGTCGTCGACGCGCCTGTACCTCGACGGCATCAGCGTCGACCAGGAATTCCGCACGGAGTACCTGACCCGCATGACGGCGCAGTTCGGTCTGCACGACATGTCCTACATCGACGTGCCGTCGTTCTACCCCGCCGGCTGGTTCTTCCTGGGTGGCCGCCTGGCGAACCTGCTGGGCATGCCGGGCTGGGAGGTGTTCCAGCCATGGGGGCTCATCACCATCGCCGCGGCGGGCTGCGTGCTGGTGCCGGTGTGGCAGCGGTTGTGCGGTTCCCTGGTCGTCGCCACCGCGATCGGCGTGACGACGACGGCCGTGGCCCTGTCCACCACCGCCGAGGAGCCGTACGCGGCGGCCGTCGCCATGGGCCTGCCGGCCCTGGCCATCATGGCGCGGCGCGCATTGGCGGGGGCCTGGTCCGCGATGGTCGGCGTCATCGTCTTCCTCGGTGTCTCGGCGACGTGGTACACGCTCCACACCGCCGTCGGCGCCGCGATCGTCACGGTGCTGGCGCTCGTGATCGCCGTCGTCACGAGATCCTGGGCGCCCGTCGGGCGGCTGGCGATCATGGGCGCCGGCTCCGGGATCATCGCCCTGGCCTCCTGGGGCCCGTACCTGCTGGCGCGCGCGACGGGCGCCGCCGCGTCCGGGGCGACGGCCACGCACTACCTCCCGGACGACGGCGCGCGCCTGCCGCTGCCGATGCTGGCGTTCAGCATCATCGGCCTCGTGTGCCTGGTGGGCGTCATCTGGCTGGTCGTCCGTGCGGTCGACGCAGACGCCCGCGCCCTCGGCATCGGCGTTCTGGTGATGTACGGCTGGGCCGTCGCCTCGATGGCCGCGACGTTGCTGGGCCGCACGCTGCTGGGCTTCCGCCTGGACGCGCCGGTGGCCATCATGCTGGCGACCGCGGGCGTGCTGGCGCTGGCGGACGTGCGCCTCACCGGCGTGGAGCGGCTGTGGCCGCAGTTCGCCGCGCCGGAGACGGCGCGCCGCGTCAGCGCCGTCGCCGCCGCGCTGGTGCTCATCGCCGGCGTCGCCTACGCGCAGGGCATCCCGAACCGCCTGCACGGGCCCATCGACCTGGCGCACACGGACACCGACGGCTACGGGGAGCGCGCCGACCGCTTCGCCCCCGACGCGACCGTCCACTACGCGGAGATCGACCGGGTGCTGCGCGACGCGGGGCTGGACCCGCTGGAGTCGGTGCTCCTCACCGACGAGCGCAACTTCCAGGCGTACTACCCCTGGTACTCATTCCAGGCGCTGACCAGCCACTACGCCAATCCGCTCGGGGAGTTCGACCGCCGCAACGAGGCGATCGGCGCGTGGGCCGCCATCCACGACCCTGCGGAGCTGACCGCCGCGATGGACGCCGACCCGTGGCGGGGCCCGGACGCGCTCATCCTGCGCGGCGACCTGGCCGATCCGGATCGGCCGCTGATGCTCGACCTGGCGGATGACATCTACCCGAACAACCCGAACGTGCTCTTCCGCGGCATCGCGTTCGACCGCGCCGCGTTCGACGACGCCCACTGGGCGGCAACCCAGGTGGGCCCGTTCGCGGTCCTCGTCCGGCGATAGTTTCCCTGTGTCGTAGAATTTGTCCCCGTGACAGATGAAGCGAAGGGAACCGAGGACAACGACGGGCGCCCGCGCCGGCGGCCGCGGCGGATGACCTCCGCCCGGCATCAGGCGGCGCACGGCGATCCGGGGACCATCGACACGGACATCCGGGAGGAGGACGGCACCGTCACGGTGACGGAGAACGTCGTCCGGCCCGACGACGCGGCGGAGATCGGCGCCGTCGCCTCCGACCGCGTGGCGCGGCCGCGACTCGATGGCCCGAAGCCGTCGCGCCTGGTGACGTGGACCGCGATCCTCGGCGGCCTGCTGGGCTTCCTCATGTTCGTGCTCACGCCGTTCATGCCGGTGACCCTGTCCCAGACATCGCTGTCGTGGCCGCAGCGCGGTTCGATGAACTCCGTCGACGCCCCGCTGGTGGCCTACGCGCCGACTCAGCTGGAGATGGACGTGCCCATCTCCCTGGCGGATCAGCTCCCCGACCGCTCCGGCGTCCTGGTCGGCACCATGCCCCTGGACGCGGAGAAGGCCACAGCCAACGGCCTGCAGGTCCGCACGGGCGAGAACGGCTTGTCCGTCGTCAGCAAGGACAGCGTCCTGCTGTCGCTGGACCGGGAGCAGCTCGACGCCAACCGCGGCGGCAAGGTCGTCATCCGCTCCGACGCGGAGAAGACCATCGTCAAGGTCCCGGGCGCCGTCGACGAGGAGGGCAAGCCCATCGCGCGGACCATCGAGTCCGACGCCCGCCCGCAGGTCACCGGCGTCTACACGGATCTGCCCGCAACGTCTGACGCGGCGACCGCCACGGCTGCCGGCCTCCACGTCGAGATGCAGATCGACTCCCGCTACACGTCGAAGCCGACCACGGTGAAGGTCCTGGTCATGGGCGTCGGCGTGGTGCTCATGCTCGCGTCGCTGTGGGCGCTGTTCCGCATCGACCGCGTCGACGGCTCCCGCCGGCTGCGGTGGATGCGCCACGGCTGGTGGAAGCCGACGGGCCTCGACGCCCTGGTCGCGGGGATCCTGGTCTACTGGCATTTCCTGGGCTCCAACACCTCGGACGACGGCTACATCCTCACGATGGCGCGGGCCGCCGACCACGCCGGGTACATGGCGAACTACTACCGCTGGTTCGGCGTCCCGGAGTCCCCGTTCGGCTGGCCGTACTACGACCTCCTGGCGCTGATGACGCACGTGTCCACGACGTCGGTGTGGATGCGCCTGCCCGCGACTCTGACGGCGCTCATGGCGTGGTTCGTCATCTCCCGCCTGGTCATCCCGCGCCTGGGCAAGGGCATCGCCGGCCGGCGCGTGGCCTACTGGTCCGCCGCCGGCGTCCTGCTGGCGTTCTGGCTGCCGTACAACAACGGCCTGCGCCCGGAGCCGGCCATCGCGCTCGGCGCGCTGCTGACGTGGGTGTTCATCGAGCGCGCGATCTTCACGCGCCGCCTGCTGCCCGCGGCCATCGGCGTCATCATCGCCACCCTGTCGCTGGGCTCCGGCCCGACGGGCCTCATGGCCGTCGCCGCGCTGCTGGCCGGCCTGCCGGCGCTCATCCGCATCGTCGTCCAGCGCCACCGCGCCCTGGGCGGCGGCTGGACGGCGCCGCTCATGCAGATCATGCCGTTCCTCGCGGCGGGCACCTTCATCCTCGTCGGCGTCTTCGGCAACCAGACGCTCGCCTCCGTGATGGAGGCGGTGCGCGTCCGCGGCATCATCGGCCCGAACAACGGCTGGTACCAGGAGCCGATCCGCTGGTACATGCTGATGGTCCAGACGGTCGACGGCTCCATCACCCGCCGCTTCGCCGTCGTCATGGCCCTGGTCGCGCTCGGCCTCACCGTCGCCGCGCTGCTGCGCCACCGCACGGTCCCCGGCGCGCTGGCCGCCCCGGCGACCCGCCTGGTGTTCATCTTCCTGGGCACGATCTTCTTCATGACGTTCACGCCGACGAAGTGGACCCACCACTTCGGCGTGTACGCCGGCATCGCCGCGGCGCTGGCCGCCCTGGCCGCCATGGCCGTGAGCCATTGGGCCGTCGGCTCCCGCCGCAATCAGGTGCTCTTCGCGGGCACGATGATCTTCCTGCTCAGCTACTGCTTCATGGGCATCAACGGCTGGTGGTACGTGTCGTCCTACGGCGTCCCGTGGTTCGACAAGACCCCGCAGTTCCGCGGCTTCGAGTTCGGCAACCTGGTGCTGTTCATCGCCCTGGCCGTCCTGGCCGTCGGCGCGATGCTGACCTTCGTCGACGAGTACCGCGGCGAGCGGAAGCCGTCGTCGCTGGCCCGCCGCCTGCGGGTCGGCTCCATCGCGGCGTCCCCATTCGCGGTCGTGTCGTTCCTCATGGTGGTGTTCTCCATGGCCAGCCTGGGCAAGGCCGTCGTGGAGCAGTACCCGGCCTACTCCGTCGGACTGGGCAACCTGCGCTCCCTGAAGGGCGAGACCTGCCAGATGGCGCAGGACGTGCTCATGGAGAAGGACCCGAACGCGGACTTCCTGGAGCCGCTGGGCGGCGACCTGGCCCGCTCCCTCAACCCGCGGGACGAGGGCATCGGCTTCACCCCCGATGGCCTGCCGGAGTCGATGTCCGCCGACCCGGTCTTCGCCGACGAGGGCGCCCCGGGCACCGACGACTCCCAGATCCCGGACAACCGCATGGTCAGCGGCCAGGCCGCCGGCACCGAGGGCGGCTTCGTCGCGAAGGACAAGGAGGAGCGGGTCCGCGAGGAGAACGCGAACGGCTCAACCGCCCGCCTGCCCTACGGTCTGGACCCGAAGAAGGTGCCGGTGCTCGGCACGTGGGTGGAGGAGAACCAGCGCCCGTCGAAGCTGGTGACCGACTGGTTCCACCTGCCGGAGAAGTCGGAGGACGCGCCGCTGCTGATCATCACCGCGGCCGGCCAGATCGCCCACCATGACATCAACGGGGTGTTCCAGGGCGGCCAGGTCGTCATGCTGGAGTTCGGCCGGAGGAACGGGGCCGGCGACTACGAGGTGATGGGCGACGCCGAGCCCTACGACATCGGTCCGCAGCCGGTGTGGCGCAACCTGCGGTTCCCGGTCGACCAGATCCCGGAGGGGGCGGAGACGGTCCGCCTCGTCGTCGAGGACAACAATCTGGCGGACGACGAGTTCGTCGCCGTCACGCCCCCGCGCGTGCCGCACCTGGAGTCGCTGGCGACCATGATCCCGGAGTCCACCCCGACGCTGCTGGACTGGCCGATCGGACTGCAGTTCCCGTGCCAGCGCCCGTTCGACCACTGGGGCGGTGTCGCGGAGACCCCGCAGTACCGCATCAAGGCGGATCACCCCCTGACCGTCCAGGGCCCGAGCACGTGGCAGGACGACGAAGGCGGCGGACCGCTCGGCTGGTCCGAGGCCATCACCCACGAGGTGCCGGTCCCGGCGTACCTGAGGAACGACTGGAAGCGGGACTGGGGTTCCGTCAGCCGCCTGGTGCCGCGCGAGAACAAGGCGGGCGTGGCCCCGGACGACGCGGAGATCGTCGTCAGGCAGGAGACGGTGTCCGGCATGTGGAGCCCGGGCACGATGGTCGTCTCCGAGCCGTAACGCACGGCAGTCCCCGCCGTCCCGGGTTCCCGGGCGCGGCGCGGGCGGTCGGTCGCCGGGTGCGGCCGTAGCATGGGCCACGGGCCCCGGACCCCCGGGTCCGGGGCCAGTTTTCCGCTTTCCGAAACCCGCCCGCGAGGAGACCCCAGGCCATGTCCGACGCCGCCGCCCCCGACGCCCCGCACGACCAGCCGGCGACGTCCCCGGCCGCCGACCCCATCGTCGTCGCCGCGTGCGTCATCCGCCGCGCCGACGGACGGGTGCTGACGGTGCGCAAGCGCGGCACGGAGCGGTTCATGCTGCCGGGCGGCAAGCCGGAGCCCGGCGAGGACGCCGCCTCCGCCGTGTGCCGCGAGCTGGCCGAGGAGATCGGCCTGGACCTGCGCGCGGACGACGTCGACGAGTGGGGCGTCGTCTCCGACGTGGCGGCGAACGAGCCGGGGCGCCGCGTCGTCGGCCATCATTTCCTCCTCCGCGAGGTGCTTGACGACGCGTCCTCGGCCGCCATCGGCCCCCGCGCCGAGCTGGAGGAGGTGCGCTGGGTCGACCCGTGGATGCCCACGGGCATGCTGGCCCCGATGCTGGCGAACCACACGCTGCCGCGGCTGCGGCGGGAGGGCGCGGCCGGCGCCCCGGAGTCCGGCGAGCCCGGCGAACCTCGCCGCATCGGCGCGGTGACCGTCTTCGCGGGCTCGACCGACGGCGCCGACCCCGCCTGGCGGGAGTGCGCGGAGGCGCTGGGCCGGGAGCTGGCCGCCGAGCGCGTGCGGCTGGTCTACGGCGGCGCCTCCCGCGGCCTCATGGGCGCCGCCGCGGATGCGGCCCTGGCCGCCGGCGGCGAGGTCGTCGGCGTCATGCCGGGGCTGCTCGTCGACCGCGAGATGGCGCACCCGGGGCTGACCCGCTTCGAGTACGTCTCCACCATGCCCGAACGCAAGGACCGCATGTACGCCCTGGGCGACGCGTTCGTCGCGCTGCCCGGCGGCGGCGGAACGCTCGAGGAGTTCTTCGAGGTGTGGACGCGCCAGCACATCGGCATCCACCAGCAGCCGGTCGCGCTCGTCGGCCCGGCCGGCTTCTGGGACCCGCTGGTGGCGCTGCTGCACCGCCTGGCCGACGATGGGTTCATCCAGGCCCGGCACGTCGATTCGCTCATCGTCGTCGAGGACCCGGCAGATCTGCTGCCGGCGCTCGCGGCGTGGCGGGCGCCCGGCTCGAAGTGGTCCTGACGGTCCACCGTCCGGCGCACCGCGCGTCATCCGCGCACCGCATCGCCCCCGTCCGTCCCGCGCCCGTGCGGCTTCCCCTCCGCACGCGCGCACGCCCCGATCCGCTGGCCCCGGGGAGGGGCCGACGGGTGGGCCGGCTCAGCGCCCGGCGGAGTTGATGGCGGCGATGACGTCGGAGAGCGTCACCGGCACCGGCGCGGCGCCGTCCACGCGGCCGCCGCCGGCGGCCGTCGCCATGTCCTGCAGCGTCGCGACCAGGTCGTCGACGTCACCGCCGGACAGGTGCACCGTGCTCGGGGCGGCGTCGCCGGCGCCGGCGGAGCGGAACAGCTGCCCGACGACCGCGGCCAGCAGGTCGGACTGCGTACGGCTCAGGCCCTCGCTGCGGGCGGCGTCGGTCGCGGCGTCGGAGGCCTCCTGCCCCGCGGCGGCCGGGTCCTGGGGCGCGGCTCCCTGGCCGGAGGCGGACAGGGAGCCCTCGATGAGGTCGAGCAGCAGCTTCAGCAGCGCGTCGGAGATGACCGGCGAGCCGCCGATGGATTCCTGGTCGCCGCCGACGGTGGCCGGATCGTCCACGGTGGCCGGGTCGTCGATGCGGCCGGCGTCGTTCGTCGTGCCGCCGGACTTTCCGTCGTCGACGACGGTCACCGGGTTGTTCGGGACCTGGCGGCCCTCATCGGCCGGGTTGAGCTGCGACGGGTCGAAGGAGCCGGGCAGCTGG
>JAEWGK010000023.1 GCA_023388385.1 Actinomycetes bacterium
ACCAGGTGTGACCGAGGCGTCGGCGGCGGGGACCGCCCCGGCACCGACGCGGAGGATCTCCGCCGACGCCGCGGCGTCGCGCTTTCCCCTTCCCGTCAGCGGGATGGCGTCGGCGACGGCCAGCAGGCGCGGCACCGCGTACGGGGCAGCGCCGCCCGGCAGCGATCGCGGACGCGGCCCATGACGGCTGCCCCCCGTTCATCACCGGCCGCCGATGCGTCGGGCACGAGGAGGCAGCCGAGCGCCCCGTCGACCAGGACGGCATGGGCGGCGGCCACGCCGTCGGCGGAGGCCACGGCCTCCTCGACCACCGCGGGATCCACGCGGTACCCCGACACCTTGATCATCCTGTCGCGGCGGCCCTCGATGACCCAGCGGCCGTCGGGGAGCATGCGGGCGCCGTCGCCGGTGGCGTAGCGGCGGTCGCCCCCGGGCTCGAACCCGCCGGCGCCGCCGTGAACGTAGCCGCGGCCGACCTGCACGCCGCCGATGATGAGCTCCCCGTCCCGGAGCTCATACGTCACTCCCGGCAGGGGCCGCCCGACCGTCACGGGCCCGTCCGGGGTCATCTCCCCGTAGGAGGTGACCACGGTGCATTCGGTCGGACCGTAGCCGTTGAGCAGGCGGGCGCCGGGCAGGGCCCGCGCCCAGCCGCGGATCGCGGCGCGGTCCGGGGCCTCCCCTCCCGCCATCACGAGCCGCACCGGGGCATCCCGGAAGGCGGCCGCCGCGGCGCCGTCGGCGGCCATGGCGGCGCCGACCGCGTTGAACACGCCGGTGGGCAGGCTCAGCACGGTGATGCCGTGGCGCGTCACCTCCGCGGCGAGAGATGCCGGATCCGTGGCGACGAGCCCGCTCCCGGCGGGCACGAGCGCGCAGCCGGCGTGCAGGGACGTGCCGACCTGCTCCATCGCCAGGTCGAATGCGGGGTTCGACAGCAGCAGCCGGCGGTCCTGCGGGCCGAGCCCGTAGAGCTCGCAGGTCGAGGTGACGAAGGAGTCGAAGGCGCGGCGGCCGATGACGGCGCCCTTCGGCCGCCCGGTCGAACCGGAGGTGTAGGCCACGTAGGCGACGGCGTCGCCGGAGTCGGGGGTGCCGGGATCGGGGGCTCCGGGCCCGTCGTCCGGATCCGGCGCATCGAACCGGCGCCACGTATCCCGGCTCACCGGCTGCTCCGCGCATGGGCGCACGGCGGCGGGACGCGTGCCTCCCGGGTCCGTGCCCGCGCCGCCTGCACCGGCACCCGCGCCGGCCGCACCGGCTTCCTCGCCGGCCGTCCAGCGCACGACGGCGGCGGGCCGCAGCTCCGCGAGCAGATCGTCCCGCAGTGCCCCGGGCAGATGCGGATCGAGGATCACCGGCACCAGGTCCCTGTCCCACAACTCCGCCAGCGTGGCGCGGTGCACGTGCGGCACGAGATCCCGGATGGCCACCGCGTATCCAGGAGGAATGGACAGCGCGTCCAGCAGGCGCGCCAGCCGCCCGCGGGCTTCCACTTCGGCCGTCTCCCCGGGACCGGGCCCGTCGGGCCAATCATCCACGGGTGCACGCTGCGAGTTGTCCATGTTCCCTCTCATCGCTGGCCCCGATCCGGATGCCCGGCACCGACCACGAACATGCAGGCGGCGATCGCCATGGCACCCGCGGATGCGGCCACCACCCACGCCCCGCATGCCACCGCCGCCGCGGATCCGACGACCGCCGCCGCCTGCTGGCCGAGCATGAGCACCGCCGACGCCCTCCTCGCGGCACCGGCATCGGACAGCGCTGCGACGTAGAGGCCCGGGATCATGACCGCGAAGCCGAAGACGGCGCCGGCCGGGACCATCGCCCCCAGGAGGACGGGCACCCAACCGCCGACGAGACCGGCGGCGACGAGGCCCAGCACCACCGCACCGGCAACCGCGACCGCCCGGGCGGTCTCGCCCAACGACAGCGACGGGCGGGCGAGGGCAACGACAAGCGAAGACCCGATCATTCCCACGGCCAGCAGGCTTGGCGGAAGGGCGGCGACCCCCACCGTCTCCCCTCGCTCCATCAGCGCGGCGCTCGCGCCGACCAGGGCGGCGAAGACACCGGCGAACATGGACGGGGTCAGCAGCAGGTACCGCCACGTCACGCCCCACCCGCCGCCGGCCAGGTGCGGCGCGGGAGCCCCGGAACCAGCGGCGTTTTCCGTGCCCGCGTCGTTGACCTGGCCTCCAAGCAGCAGAAGCAGGACGCCCACGCCGAGAATGACCGGGAACACCAGCCACAGGTACCGTATTCCCGGCCCGGCATCGGCCGTCTTCGCGTACAGCGGAACGACGAGTGACGCGACGCCGCCCGCGAACGGCCACAGTGCGACGATGCGGCCGAACACCCGCTCGTCGACGACGGCCTTCGCAAACGGCAGAAAACCGCCGAGCAGAACTCCAGCGCAGACTCCGACGCCAATCCGGGCGGCTCCGATCACCCAGGCGGGCCCGGCCACGACCGTGACGATCGACAGAAGGGCCAGCACAGCCGACAGCATCACGATGCGCCGGCCGGACAGGACGTACCCGTACAGCGAGGCGATGAGGCCACCGACGAGCCCGGACAGGTAGGCGGGGGTGCCGAGCAGCCCCGTCGAACCGAAGGACTCCAGCCAGGAGCCCACGAGCGGGGACACGCCGTTGTCGGTGGACAGGGAGACGATGATGAGCAGCCCGCCGCAGAGGGCGCTGACCCTTCGAGGATCTCCGTCAACCGCTGCCGCCCGTGTCACGGTGCACACCTTTCTTCAGTAGCTGAAGCATCGTTGACCGGACGTTAGCAATACCCCTCCGCTGCGGTCCCGCATCCGCAATCGCCCCGCGAACCTTTTACATGCCCGAAACGCAGCCGCGGACGGAACCGACCGTCGCCACGCTCGATCACCGCACTTCGCGCTCGCCCACGCCGCATGCCCCGCCCGTGCCCGACCCCGGGACCCGGCTGCCGCCGCCCCCGGCCCGGCCGCGCCGACGGCGGTGCCCGACGTCGACGTAACTGCCGCCGCGATCCCCGACGTGCGACAGGTGCTCCGGGTTCTCGTAGACGCGCCCCGGCGAGTAGTCGTCCGCGTCGATCCCCTCCGGCAGGGAGGCGGGCAGCCCCTCGTAGCGGCCGCGGATGCCCGTCTTCTGCAGGAACGCGCCGATGGCGACGACCAGCGCCAGGGCCACGAGTGACTGCACCAGCTGCGGGCGCATCGACGCGTTGAACGCCATCGCAGCGAGGATGACGACGATGATCGCCGTGACCAGGCCCGGGATCCACGGCCACCCCGGCATGCGGAACGTCAGGCCGCCGGAGCCGGCGAGCTCGCGCTCCAGCTGCGGGCGCAGCCGGATCTGGGACAGGCCGATGAACACGTAGACGAACAGGACGACGGCACCGGAGCTGTTGACCAGGTACAGGAAGATGGTGTCCGGCCAGACGTAGCCGGCGGCGATGCAGATGAAGCCCACGATGACGGAGAACAGGATGCCGCCGACGGGCACGCCGCGACCGTTGACGCGGGTCATCCACGCCGGGGCGTCGCCGTTGCGGCCCTGGGTGAAGATCATGCGGGAGGCCGTGTACAGGCCGGAGTTCAGGCAGGACAGCACGGCGACCAAAACGATGAAGTTGAGGATGTCGGCGGTGTTCGGCAGCCCCATCGCGTCGAGTGCGGTGATGAACGGGGAGACCCCCGCGGTGTAGTCGTCCCACGGCAGGATGGCGGTCAGCAGCGCGGTCGAGATGACGAAGAACGCCAGGATGCGGACGACGACCGTCTGCGTCGTGCGGCGGATGGCGTCGGCCGGGTGGGAAGACTCGGCGGCGGCGATGGTGACCAGCTCCGCGCCCGTCATGGAGAAGATGACGGTGACGACGCCGACGAAGATGGCGGACACACCCTCCGGAGCGAAGCCACCGTGGGAGACCAGGTTGCCCAAGCCCGGGTCCGCCGCGTCCGGGGCGCCGGTCCACAGGCCCAGCAGGTACGCCGCGCCGGCGATGATGAACGCGACGATGACGACGACCTTGATGCCGGCGAACCAGTACTCGGCCTCGCCGAAGCTCTTCACCGACATCAGGTTGACGCCCAGCATGACGGTCAGGATGACGACGGCCGTGAGCCACTGCGGGATGCCGGGCACCCAGCGGGCGACGAGCTCGCCGCCGACGACCGCCTCGATGCCGACGACGATGACCCAGAAGTACCAGTACAGCCACCCCGTGGCGAAGCCCGCCCAGCGGCCGAACGCCATGCGCGCGTAGTCGACGAACGAGCCCGTCGAGGGCCTGGCGACGGCCATCTCGCCGAGCATGCGCATGACCAGGTAGACGATCCCGCCGGCGATCACGGTGGTGACGATGGCCGACGGGCCCGCGACGGCGATGAGCCCGGAGAGGCCGACGAAGAAGCCGGCGCCGATGGTGCCGCCCATCGAAATCATCGTCAGGTGGCGCTTCGACAGGTCGGTGCGCAGCTCCTCCGCCGGGGCGCCGCCGTTGGCGCAGGCGGGCGCGGCCCGGCCCGGGCCGGCAGAGGCCGCGGAGCCGGCGGGGCGGCTGGTGGGGTCGGTCGCTGTCATGGGACCTCCTGAAGGTGACGTGGGACACGATCCGTGGGGCATAAACTATCCATCGATGAACGATCGGCGTATCGCCAATATGTCGAAATATCCGGCGCCAGCTCACCAGAATGTCGATGGTCATACGTTCGCGGGGGAATCCATTGTTGGGGGAACCCATCGAGGGCTCCGGCGCCGCCCGACCGCGGCACCGGACGCCGGAGCATCCGACCCCCGAGAGGAGCGCACATGACCGTGAACGAGGCCACCGCCAACGCCGCTGGCGACCTGGAGCAGACCCGCCGGCTGACCACGGAGGTCCCCGGCCCGAGATCGCGGGAGCTCGCCGAGCGCGCGGCAAAAGTACTGCCCAGGGGGCTCGGCGCGAGCCACCGCACGTGGGCCGCGCGCAGCGCCGCAGGCATCGTCGAGGACGTCGACGGCAACCTCCTCATCGACCTCGGCTCCGGCATCGCCACCACCACCGTCGGCAACGCCCACCCGGAGGTCGCCGCGGAGGTCGCCCGCCAGGCGCAGCTGCTCACGCACACGTGCTTCACCAACCAGCCGTACGAGCCGTACCTCACGCTCTGCGAGCGGCTCGTGGAGCTCGCCCCCGGCGACCACGAGAAGCGCGCCGCCCTCTTCTCCACCGGCGCGGAGTCCGTCGAGAACGCCGTGAAGTACGCCCGCGCGTTCACCGGCCGCTCCGGCATCGTCGTGTTCGACCACGCCTTCCACGGCCGAACGAACATGACGATGGGCATGACGGCGAAGAACAACCCGTACAAGAAGTCCTTCGGCCCGTTCCCGGCCGACGTCCACCGCACCCCGTCGCCGTACGCCCTGCGCTGGGAGGGCGGTGCGGAGGCCGCCGCAGACGGCGCCATGAAGCAGCTCGAGCTGCTCGTCGACGCCCAGGTCGGCTCCGACACCATCGCCTGCGTCGTCCTGGAGCCCATCCAGGGCGAGGGCGGCTTCATCGTCCCGCCGAAGGGCTTCCTGCCGCGTCTGGCCGACTTCTGCCGCGAGCGCGACATCCTCTTCATCGCCGACGAGGTCCAGACCGGCATCGCCCGCACCGGCTCCCTGTTCGCCTGCCAGGACGAGGGCGTCGTCCCCGACCTCATGACGCTGGCCAAGGGCCTCGGCGGCGGCATGCCCATCTCCGCCGTCGTCGGGCGCGCCGACGTCATGGACTCGGTCCACCCGGGCGGCATCGGCGGCACCTACGCCGGCAACCCGGTGGCCTGCGCCGCCGCTCTGAAAGTCCTGGAAATCGTCGAGCGCGACGGCCTCTGCGAGCGCGCCCGGGCGATCGGCGCCCGCATCGGGTCCGCCATGCGCGAGGCCCAGGCCGCCAACCCGGCCATCGGCGAGGTCCGCGGCCGCGGAGCGATGATGGCCATCGAGCTGGTGAAGGAGGACGGCGTCACGCCGGATGCCGAGCTCACCTCCTCCGTCGTGACGTACGCCGAGGAACACGGCGTCGTCGTGCTCTCCGCCGGCACCTTCGGCAACGTCATCCGCTTCCTGCCCCCGCTGTCCATCTCCGACGATCTGCTCGACGAAGCCCTCTCCGTCGTCGCCGAGGCCCTCTCCGCCCGATAGATCCCCGGCTCGTCCCGGAGGCCACGACCGGCCCCGGGGCGGTCCCCCACCCGGCACCGCACCGGTTTCCGCACAGAAAGGTTCCGCCATGATCCACACCCCCACCCAGCTCATCGGCCTCGACTCGATGCTCACCGACGAGGAGCGGATGATCCGCGACACCGTCCGCGAGTTCGCGGACAAGGAGCTCCGCCCCCACGTCGACGGCTGGTTCGAGGACCACGACATCCCGCGCGATCTCGGCCCGAAGTTCGGCGGGATCGGCGTGCTGGGCATGCACCTGGAGGGCTACGGCTGCGCCGGCACCTCCGCCGTCGCCTACGGCCTGGCCTGCCTGGAGCTGGAGGCCGTCGACTCCGGCCTGCGCTCCTTCGTCTCCGTCCAGGGGTCCCTGGCCATGTACGCCATCCACCGCTGGGGCTCCGAGGAGCAGAAGGAGGCGTGGCTGCCCGGGATGGCCGCCGGCGAGACCATCGGCTGCTTCGGCCTCACCGAGCCGGACTACGGCTCCAACCCGGCGGGCATGCGCACCCACGCGAAGCGCGACGGCGACGGTTGGGTGCTCAACGGCTCCAAGATGTGGATCACCAACGGCTCCCTGGCCGATGTCGCCGTCGTCTGGGCCCGCACGGAGGACGGCTACGCCGGCTTCCTGGTGGAGAAGGGCACGCCCGGCTTCACGACCTCCGACATCCACCGCAAGATGTCGCTGCGCGCCTCCATCACCTCCGAGCTGGTCCTCGAGGATGTCCGCGTCCCGGACGAGGCCCGCCTGCCCGGCGTGAACACGCTGCGCGGCCCGCTGTCCTGCCTCAACGAGGCCCGCTTCGGCATCATGTTCGGCGCCCTGGGTTCCGCCCGCGACTGCATCGAGCAGACCCTCGACTACGTCCGCGAGCGCTCCGTCTTCGACAAGCCGCTGTCGTCCTACCAGCTGACCCAGGCGAAGCTCGCCGACATGGTCCTCGAGCTGGACAAGGGAATCCTGCTGGCCCTGCAGCTCGGCCGCATGAAGGACGCGGGCACCCTGCCGCACGAGGCCATCTCGTTGGGCAAGCTGAACTCCACCCGCGAGGCGCTGGCCATCGCGCGGCAGTGCCGCACCCTGCTCGGCGCCTCCGGAATCACGACCGAGTACTCCCCGATCCGCCACGCCAACAACCTCGAATCCGTCCTCACCTACGAGGGCACGGCCGAGATGCACCAGCTCATCATCGGCCAGGCGCTGACCGGAGAGCAGGCCTTCCGGTGACGGGCGGCTCCCCCGTGCGCATCGACCACCTCATCGGCGGCACGTGGACCGCCGGCGAGGGCGCGGAGTTCTGGTCCGTGAACCCGGCACGCCCCGACGCGGGCGTGGCGACCGGCCGCCTGGCCACCGCAGAGCAGGTGGAGGCCGCCATCGCGGCGGCCCACGCCGCCCAGCCCGCCTGGGGCGCCACACCCATCGCGGAGCGCGCCGCCGTGCTGCGCCGCGCCGCCGCGATCATCCGCGACCACGCCGATGAGTGGGGCGCGGAGCTGGCGGAGGAAGAGGGCAAGACCCGCCCCGAGGGCGTCGGCGAAGTGCTGCGCGCCGCCGCCGTCCTGGACTTCCAGGCCGGCGAGGCCGACCGGGACAACGGCGAGATCCTGTCCTCCCCGCGCCGCGGCGAGCGCATCGAGGTGGTCCGCGGACCCGTCGGCGTCGTCTCCATGATCACGCCGTTCAACTTCCCCATCGCCATCCCGGCGTGGAAGGCCGCCCCGGCGCTGGTCCACGGCAACGCCGTCGTGTGGAAGCCCGCCCAGTCGGTGCCCCTGCTGGCCATGCGGCTGGCGCAGGCCCTCGATCGTGCCGGCTTGCCGGCAGGCGTGCTCAATCTCGTCGTCGCGTCGTCCGCGGACGCCCGGGCGATGCTCGTCGACCGTCGCATCGCCGCCCTGACCTTCACCGGCTCCACCGGTGTCGGACGATCCATCGCCGCGACGTGCGCGGCGGAGGGCATCCCCGTGCAGGCGGAGATGGGCGGCAAGAACCCGGCCGTCGTGCTCGCCGACGCCGACATCCCGTACGCCGCGGAGCAGGTCGCCAACGGCGCCTTCAACTCCACCGGCCAGAAGTGCACCGCCACCTCTCGCGTCGCGGTGGTCCGCGAGGTCGCCGACGCGTTCACGGAGGCGCTGCTGGAGCGCGCCCGCACCCGCGTCACCGGCGACCCGCTGGCCGACGGCGTCGGCATGGGTCCGATGATCGATGCGAAGCCGCGCGACGAGGCCCTCGCCGCCGTCCGCGCCTCCGTCGACGCCGGCGCTGAACTGCTGGCCGGCGGCGACGTACCGGAGGTGGACGGCTGCCCCGGCGGCCACTTCCTGTCCCCGACCATCGTCCGCGTGGCGTCCCCGGAGGACGCGCTGTGGACGGAGGAGCTGTTCGCCCCGGTACTCGCGCTCATGGTCGTCGACGACGCCGACGAGGCGTTCCGCGTCGCCGACCTCGGCGACCACGGGCTGTCGGCGGCGGTGTTCACCGACTCGCTGGCCGCGACGTTCGACGCCGCCGAGCGCCTGCACGTCGGCATCCTGCACGTGAACTCCGAGACGGCCGGCGCCGACCCGCACGCCCCGTTCGGCGGCACCGGCGCCTCCGGCCTGGGGCCGAAGGAGCAGGGCCGCGCTGCCCGCGAGTTCTTCACCCGCACGACCACCACGTACCTGGGGCGGTGGCCGCGATGACGGCCGGGGAGCCGATCGCGCCCGGGGCGCTCGACGGCCTCGTCGTCGCGGACTTCTCCCGCGTCCTCGCGGGACCGTACGCGACGATGCTCATGGCGGACCTCGGCGCCGAGGTCGTCAAGGTCGAGCGCCCCGGCGCCGGCGACGACACCCGCTCGTGGGGCCCGCCCTACGGACCCGACGGCCAGTCGACGTACTTCGCCTCCGTCAACCGCAACAAACGCTCCATCCAGCTGGATCTGCGTGACGACGCCGGACTGGCCGAGGCGCGCGCCCTCGCGGGGGCCGCCGACGTCGTCATCGAGAACTTCCGGCCCGGCACGATGGATCGCCTGGGGCTGGGCTACGGGGCGCTCAGCGCGGTCAATCCCGGTGTCGTCTACGCCTCCCTGTCGGGATTCGGCGAGTCGCCGGAGGCCGCACGGCTGGGCGGCTACGACCTGGTGGTCCAGGCCGTCGGCGGGCTCATGTCCATCACCGGCGAGGGGCCGGGCCGCGAGGTGAAGGTGGGCGTCGCGCTCGTCGACGTCCTCACCGGCCTGCACCTGGTCTACGGCATCCTCGCTGCGCTGCGGCACCGCGACGCCACCGGCCGCGGCCAGCGCATCTCCACGGATCTGCTCTCGTGTTCGCTGTCGTCGCTGGTGAACCAGGCGTCGGCGTACCTCGGCGCGGGGCACGTCGCACAGCCCATGGGCAACCGGCACCCGTCGATCGCGCCATACGAGGTCTACCCGACGGCCGATCGCGCGCTCGCGGTCGCCGCGGGCAACGACTCCCTGTTCCGCCGCTTCTGCGCGGTCCTCGGGGACCCGGATCTCGCCGACGATCCGCGCTACGCGACGAACCCGCGGCGCGTGGCGCACCGCGAGGAGCTGCGGCCCCGCATCGAGGAGTTGCTGGCCACGCGCGGCGCCGACGCGTGGTTCGCGGATCTCGCGGACGCCGGCGTCCCCGCGGGGCCGGTCAACGACGTCGCCGGGGCGTTCGGCTTCGCCGAGTCGCTCGGGCTGGAGCCGCGGGTGGAGATCGACGGCGTGCCGTCGGTGCGCAATCCCGTCCGGTTCAGCGAGACCCCGCCGACGTACCGGCTCCCGCCGCCGCGGACGGGCACCTGAGCCGGACACGCACGGCGGCCGGGCACGGTCCGGGCCGCCGGACGCCCGGCCGGGGCCGCTCCACCGCACGTCCAGAGGTCCCGGCTCACCGGATGTCCGGCCGGCCCGTGGCGCGCATCGCCAGCCACAGCTCGGCGCGGATGTCCGGGTCCTCCAGCGAGGCGCCGATGACCTCCTCCACCCGCCGGGCGCGGGTGCGGGCGGTCTGCCGGTGCACGCCAAGGCGCCGGGCCATCGCCTCGAAGCGGCCGTTGGACTCGACGTAGGCCGCGGCGGCCGCGGCCAGGCCATCCCCCGTGCGGGCGTCATGCTCCGTCAGTCGGCGGTGCAGCCCGCCTGCCAGGAGGTCCGCGGCGTCGTCGTCGAGCAGGCCGATGAGCAGCTCGTGGGCGGGCATGTCGCGGATGGACCGCACACCGGAGCCCTGCCGCGGCACCGCCAGCGTCGCCTGGCGCAGGGACAGATCGACGACCGACAGGTCCATGGTCTCGCCCACCCCGATGCGCACCCGCTGCCCCGGGCGGGACAGCCGCGCGTGCAGCACCGCCGCAACGTCCTCCGGACCGTCGTGGACGATGGCGTGCCCGGCCAGCACCGTCTCGTGCAGGAACGCGCAGCCGAGGCCCGCGAGCTCCTCGGCCAGCTGCGCGTCGCCGAGCTCGGTGCCGGAGACGACCAGCGCCGTCACCGGCGTCGCCGGGGTGAGGCCGAAGAGCTTCAGCTGCTCCGGCGTCGGCACGCGGCCGGCCATGATGGCGCGCATCGCCTCCCGCCGCAGCCGCTCCTCGGCGTCGTGGACGGCCAGCGACCGGGACATCGACAGCGACACCAGGCCCGCGGCGTGGTTGACCAGCACGCGGTCGGCCTCGGTGAACCGCCGAACGGAATCGACGACCAGGGCGCCCTGGACGATCTCGGCGCCGGTGAGTGGCTGGATCATCCGCGCGCCGTCGGCGTGCAGGGCCGACCGGCCGACGACGGGGTGGAACGGCGGCGCCGGCACCATCACCGCGACGTCGCCCGGGTCCCCCGCCGAGGCCAGGATCGCGCCGCGGTTGTTCACGACGGCGCACGACGCGGCCAGACGGTCGCCGAGCTCCTGCAGCACGCGGGCCACGCCGTCGCGCAGCAGCATGCGCACCAGAGTGGCCTCGGCCTCCAGCAGCTCGGAGAGGCTGCGGACCTTCGACGCCGTGACCGACTCCGCCACGGCCCGGACGACCGTGGTGAAGGGGATGTCCGGATCGACGGCGAGGACCGGGAAGCCCGTCTCCGCGCCGCGCTCCACCAGGGCGGCGGGCACGGAATCCCAGCGCCCGCCCGTGTCGACGGCCAGCGCGCAGGCCCCCGCCCGGCGCAGTCGGTCGAGGTGGTCCGCCAGGCCCGGGGCATCGTCGGGAAGCTGGAACCCGGCCGTGAGCACCAGCGTGCCCGGCGCGATCCACCGGTCGGAGTCGACGCGGTCGATGGCGTGGGCCCATTCGACGGGCGTGGTCCCGGCCGCGCGGCGGGCGGCCAGCAGCGTCAGGCCGAGCTCGGGCCGGGCCGCGAGCGTGGCGACGGTCAGGGTCACGGGCGGGCGCCACCCTCCCCGGCGCCGCCGTCGACCGCGGGGTCGGAGCCCAGCAGCGTGAGCACCGGGATCTCGCGGCGCACGCGCGCCAGGTCGTCCAGGTCGACGTCGACGACGAGGAACTGCGGGGAGTATCCGGCCTCCGCGATGATCTGGCCGTCCGGGCCGATGACCGCCGAGTGGCCGATGCCGGTCGGGCCCTCCGGCGTGCCGGCCTTCGCCGGGCCGCCCGGGCGGGCGGCATCGACGGCGGCGACGTAGCAGGTGGTGTCCAGCGCCCGGGCCGCCGTGAGCGTGCGCCACTGGGCGAGCTTGCCCGGGCCGTCGTTCCACGACGCCGGCAGGACCAGGACCTCGGCGCCGTCGGCGGCAAGGCACTGGAAGTGCTGCGGGAACCGCACGTCGAAGCAGGTGGCCAGGCCGACGCGGGCGACGCGTCGGACGCCGTCGCCCCCGACCCCGGCGCCGGAGGTCCCGACGGGCACGTCGACGACCACGTGGCGGTCGCCCGGCGCGACGGTGTCGGACTCGCGGTAGCCGAACGCGTCGAAGAGGCGGATCTTGTCGTAGTGCGTGTCGACGCCGCGGCCGACGGCCAGCAGCGTGTTGTGAACGCGGTTCAGCTCCTTGCCATCCCGCTCCACGGAGTCGGCGGGGCGGAACATGCCGAGGACCGCGACGACGTCGGCCTCGTCCGCCGCCGCCCGCACGGCCGAGGCGAACGGCCCGTCGAGCGGCTCCGCCGCGGTGTCCAGGCGTCCCGCGCCGAAGGCCTTCATCGTCGCCTCCGGGAAGACCACCAGGTCGGCGTCGGCCGCACCGGCGCGGCGGATGCCCTCCCGGACGGTCTCCAGGTTCCGCTGCGGGTCGTCGTACTGGTCGATCTGTGCGATGGCGATGCGCATGCGGCCAGGCTACCGGGCGCGCGGGGTTGTCCACCGCCGATCCGCCGTCCACATCCGGGCGCCGCCGGCGGCCGTCCCGGGGTACGGGGCGCCGGGGCGCGGGGCAGGATGCGCGGCATGGGAAACGTCACGCACGGGGGAACGCTGCACCTGTCCCCGGCCGCCCTGCGGAGGCTGGCCGGGGATCTCGAGGCCCGGGGCCGCTCACTGGCCCGGGCGATGTCCGGAACCGGCGCACCGCCGGGGCTGCCGGGGTCTCGCATGACCGCCGCGATCACCGTGCTTGACGACGCCTGGCGCTCCGCCCTGAGCCGCCGTTCCGGGCTCCTGGACGGCATGGCCGCCGCGGCCCGGTCCTGCGCCGACGCGGCCGACGACGCGGACCAGGATCTGGCGGAGTCCCTGCGCCGGGCGGCGTCGGGGCGGGCGGGAGCACGGCCGTGACCGCCCCGGACCCCCGCGAGTGGGTCCCGGCGAGGCTGGCCGGCTGCGCGAGCCGGTGGGAGTCCGCGGCCGCCGTCGTCGCGGGTGAATCCCGCCGCACTGCGGCCCACGCCCGCTTCGAGCCCGGGCGGCTCGAGGGAGAGATCCGCGCCGCGGCCGCCGACGCGATCGGCGGGACCGCCGCGGCCATCGGCCGGGACGCGGCATTGCTCGCGCAGATCGCCGCAGCGCTGCGGGAGGCGGAGCGGCGGCTCGTCGCGGCGACGGCGGCGCAGTGGGGGCCGCCTGGGCTTGGCGGGAGGTCGGGGGCAGCGGTGGCCGCGGCGCTGGAGGCGGATGCGGAAATCGCCGACCGGCTGCTCACCCTCCTGCCGCCGGACGCGGACGCGTCGGATGCGGGCATGGGCGGAGCGGGCGGCGCGGATGCGGGAGGTGCCGGCGGCGCGCGTCCGGACCTGGCCGGCGGCCAGCTCCTCGCCGCCCGCGACGGGATGCGCCTCGTCGCCTTCGGCGACGTCGCGGCCGCCGACCGCGTCATCCTCTTCGTCCCCGGCACCGGCAGCTCGCCGACGGACCCGGGGTCGCAGGCCGGCCGGGCGCGGGCGCTGATCGAGGCCGCCGAGGCTCGCGACGGCGCCCCGACCGCCGTCGTCCTGTACCTCCACGACGCGCCGCAGGACCTGGTCGCGGCCGCCGGCGACGACCACTACCCCGGCGCCGCGGCCCGCCTGCGCACCGCGTCGCTGCTCGTGGCCGACGCGAACCCGGCCGCCCACCTGCACGTCATGGGCTATAGCCACGGCGCGCTCGTCACAGCCCAGGCGGCGACGGGCACCGGGCTGCGCGCCGACTCGGTGTCCTTCATCGGTTCGACCGCCCTCGGACCGGGCGTGGGGACGGTCCGGGATCTTCGGCTGCTCGACCGCACCGGGGCCGTCCGCGATCCCCGCGGCAACGGGGCGCGAACGTGGTCGGCGACGGGCGAGGACGACCCGATCCGCGCCGCCCCGCACATCACCGGCCGCGGCGTGCCGGCCCATGCGCGAGACATGGGGGCTCGGGAGGTGCCCCTGCCTCCGGGGACCGGAAGGTGGTGGAGTGGGTCGGCGCATTCCTCCTACTTCTCCGGCCCCGAGCTGGGGGCCATCGCCGGCGCACTGGGCGAGGCACTGCGCCGCGATCCGCCGGCGCCCCGCCGGGGCCCCTGACGGCTGCGCGACCGACGGGCGTCCCGCCGATCGGGGCGACCGCCGGGCGCCGGGTAGGAACGGGCCGGGAGGGCCGGGGAATGGTTCGGGATGATCTAGGTGAAGTCCAGGCGGTACTGCTCGGAGCGGGTCCACTTCAGCACGTCCTCGAACACCCAGCGGAACAGCGCCGACAGGATGAGCGGGGCGATGAAGAACATCACGGCGACGATCACCAGGTTGCCCGGGGTCCAGCCCCAGCCCTCCGCGTTGAGCGCGGCGAGCGGGCCGACCAGGCCGGAGACGCCGAAGCCCGCGGAGATCGGCGTGCCGGAGATGCCCAGCGCGCCGCCGACGCCGCCGAGCACCGCGGCGGAGCAGACCATCGGCAGGAAGATGATCGGCTTCGACAGGATGTTGGCCATCTGCACCTTCGGGGAGCCGAGCACGTGCAGCAGCGACGTCGCCACGCCGTTGGAGCGCCAGCCCGCGACCAGCAGGCCGAAACCCGCGGCCACGCAGCCGAGGTTGGCGACGCCGGAGGCGATGCCGGACATGTAGATTGCCGTCGCCACGCCGACGGTGGAGATCGGCGAGACGATCATGATGGCGAACAGCACCGCCAGCGCGATGCCCATCGGGACGGGCTGCAGCGTCGTCGCGCCGTTGACCAGCTCGCCGAGCCACACCGTGAAGATCTTGACGACCGGGAACGTCACCCACGCACCGATGCCGCCCGCGATGACGACGACGATCGTCGACAGCAGCAGCACCGTGTAATTCCTCAGCCGGTCGCCAATGGCCAGGATGAGCAGCACCGCAACCGCCGCGGTGAGGCCGGTGTTGATGACCAGGCCAGTGCCCTGCAGATGGAAGCCGCCCTCGGGGTCGGCGACGGCGACGCCGGAGCCGCAGACCGCGGCGATGCCGACCGACGCGGTCTGGATCGGCGTCAGCCCGAACTGCATGGCGACGAGCACGCCGATGAGCACGGGCATCATCGACGACGACAACGCGACCATCTCGATGATGTTCTGGCCCGCCGGGAACACGGGCAGCAGCGCCGTGAACAGCTCGCCGAGCAGCGCCTGCGGCACCAGCGCGACGACGACCGCGATGGAGATGCCGTTCAGCACCTTCATCGTGAACGCGCCGACGGTCATCCGCTCGTGCTCCGCGTCATTGCCGTCGTCCGACATGCCGCGGGCGATGGGCTGCTCGTCGACCGCGTCGTGCGCGTCGACGGTCCGGTGGCCTCGCTCCGCCTCCGCGGAGCCGGGGGCGATGGGGTTCTTCTCCATGGGCGGAATAATATTCATATTCCCTTCGGGGTCCGACACGCGGGTCGCCCAGCATTCCCGTGTCCCGGCGTCGTCAGCGCCTGCGGCGCCGGGCGTCGCGGTCCCACATCACCACCGCGGTGGAGCGGGGCACGTGGACCAGCTCGCCGCGGGGGCGGCCTCGGGCCGCCTCGGCGGCGCGCAGGCGCTCCCGGAGCCGCGCATTCTCGTCCTCGAGCTCCTCGACTTTCGCCGTGAGCTCGATGATGGACTTGATGCCGGCGAGGTTGACGCCCTCCTCCTGGGAGAGGCGCTGAACCTCGCGCAGTCGGTCGACGTCGCGGTCGGTGTAGCGCCGCCCGCCGCCGCGGGTGCGCCGCGGCGTGACGATGCCGAGGCGGTCGTAGTTCCGCAGCGTCTGCGCGTGCATCCCCGCCAGCTCGGCGGCCACCGAGATGACGTACACCCGCGTCTCGCGGGCACCTCCGCCCCGCCCGGCGTCGCCGCCGACGGGATCGCGCCGGCCGTCGTCGGTCACGTCGGCCATGTCCGTCACATCCCTTCCAGTCGGCCTCGGCGGGCCCGGTTCCCGGGCGCCGCCGGACTACTTGTTTCCGGCCCAGCCCTCGCGGGGGTTGAAGCCGGAGGCCCGCTCCGCCTCGACGTAGCCGCGCAGCGCGGAGGCGGCGGCGTCGTCGAGCTTCTGCGGGACCTGCACGCGCACGGTGACCAGCAGGTCGCCGGGCGTGCCGCTGCGCTTCGGGATGCCGCGGCCGCGGACGCGCAACGTCCTGCCGTCGGCGGTGCCGGCGGGGACCCGCACGCGCACCTTCCCGTCGAGGGTCGGCACCGTCAGCGTGCCGCCGAGCGCGAGCTCGCCGAAGCTGACCGGCACCGTGACCTCCAGATCGTCGCCGGAGCGGGTGAAGATCTCGTCCGGGCGGACGTGGACGGTGACGAAGAGATCACCCGCGGGCTTGCCGCGCAGGCCCGCTTCGCCCTGGCCCGCCAGCCGGACCTTCTGGCCGTCGACGACACCCGCCGGGACGCGGACCGTGATGCTGCGCCGGCGCGTCGTGACGCCGGTGCCGCCGCAGTCCTCGCACGGCTCCTCGATGATGGTCCCCGTGCCGCCGCAGTCGGGGCACGGCTTCGACATCCCGAAGGCGCCGCGCTGTTCGCTGATGAATCCGCTGCCGCCGCACCTCCGGCACGTGACCGGCGAGGTGCCCGGCTTCGCGCCGGACCCCTGGCACGTCGTGCACGGGGACGGGTTGGTCAGCTGAAGGGGGATGGTCACGCCCTGCGCGGCCTCCCGGAAGTCGAGGGTGATCTCGGTCTCGACATCCGCGCCGCGGCGCGGGCGCTGGGAGCGCCCGGCGGTGCCGAAACCCCCGCCGCCGCGGCCCATGAAACCGCCGAGGAAGTCACCCAAGCCAGCTCCGGCGCCACCGGAGGTAGCGTCGCCGAAGAGATCGGAGACGTTGAAATCGAACCCGCCGGCGGCGCCCGGGCCGCCCGCGGCCCGCCCCCTGGGGCCGCCGGCCCCCCGCCCCGGGAAGCGGAAGCCCCCCGAGCGGAGCGCGGCGCGCAACTCGTCGTATTCGCGTCGCTTGTCGGCGTCGCCCAGGACGGAGTAAGCCTCCGAGACCCGCTTGAAACGGTCCTCCTTGGCCATGTCGCCGGGGTGCGTGTCCGGGTGGTTGTCCCGGGCGAGCTTCCGGTACGCCTTCTTGATCTCGTCCTGGTCGGCGGACTGGGAGACGCCCAGGTCCGCGTAGTAGTCCTTGTCGGCCCATTCACGCTGGGTCATCGGGCACCTCCTCCTTTCCGTCCGTTGTGCTGTGGTGCCGTCACGTCATCGCCCTCCCGGCCCGCGCCCTCTCGCGCGGGCCGCGAGGCGTTCAGGACTCGGGCGCGTCCGCGGCGTCGTCCGGCGTACCCTCCGCGTCGGCGATGACGACCATCGCCGTGCGGAGCAGCCGCCCGTCCATCCGGTAGCCCTTCCGCAGGATCGCGCCCAGCGCCTTGTCGTCGCCGGACGACATGTCCTGCACGGCCTCGTGAATCTCCGGGTCGAAGGGCTCCCCCTCCTCGCCGAACTGCTCCACCTTCAGCGACGCCAGGGTCTGGCGCAGCTTGTCGGCGAAGTGCTTCAGCGGCGTGCCATCGCCCAGGTCGCCGTGCTGCTCGGCCCGGTCGACGTCGTCGGCCAGGTGGAGCAGCTCCGCGGCGACGGAGGCCCGGGCGGCGAGGCGGTCGGCCTCGCGCTCGCGGTCCACGCGGCGGCGGTAGTTGGCGAACTCCGCCGAGACGCGCTGCAGGTCCTCGGTGCGCTCGTCGAGTTCCGCCCGGATCGCGGCGGCCGGATCGGCCTCCGCGGCGTCAGCGTCCGGCTGGGCCGGCTCCGCATCGGCGGAGCCGCCGTCGGCCCGGTCGGCTGCCGCGTCCTCGATGACCCCGTCCTCGACGACGGCGTCGTCGATGTCGTCGGTTCGGTCGGCCATGTCCTACTTACCGTCCTTCTCGTCCTCGTCGATGACTTCGGCGTCGACCACGTCATCCGCGGAGGAGGCCGTGGCGTCGCCGGCGTCGGCCTGGGTGGCTCCCTGCGCGGCCTCGGCCTCGTAGATCGCCTTGCCCATCTCCTGGGACTCGGTGGAGAGCTTCTCGACGGCGGACTTGATGGCCTCCAGGTCGGAGCCCTTCAGCGCCTCGTCGACGCCCTTCGCGGCCTCCTCGACGCGGTCCTTGACGTCCTGCGGGACCTTTTCGCCGTTCTCCTCGACGAACTTGCGGGTCTGGTACGCCATCGACTCGGCCGAGTTGCGGACCTCCTGTTCCTCGCGGCGCTTCTTGTCCTCCTCGGCGTGGGCCTCGGCGTCCTTGATCATCTGGTCGATCTCCTCCTGGGAGAGGCCGGAGCCCTCCTGGATGGTGATCTTGTTCTCCTTGCCGGTGCCCTTGTCCTTCGCGGTGACGTGGACGATGCCGTTCGCGTCGATGTCGAAGGTGACCTCGATCTGCGGGATGCCGCGCGGGGCCGGGGCGATGCCGCCGAGCTCGAAGGAGCCGAGCAGCTTGTTGGCCTGCGCCATCTCGCGCTCGCCCTGGAAGACCTGGATCTGGACGGAGGGCTGGTTGTCCTCGGCCGTGGTGAAGGTCTCCGAGCGCTTGGTCGGGATGGTGGTGTTGCGCTCGATGAGCTTCGTCATCACGCCGCCCTTGGTCTCGATGCCGAGGGACAGCGGGGTGACGTCGAGGAGCAGCACATCCTTGACCTCGCCGCGCAGGACGCCGGCCTGCAGGGCGGCGCCGACGGCGACGACCTCGTCCGGGTTGACGCCCTTGTTCGGCTCGCGGCCGCCGGTCAGCTCCTTCACCAGGTCAGACACGGCCGGCATGCGGGTGGAGCCGCCGACCAGCACGACGTGGTCGATGTCGGACACCGGGATGTCCGCGTCGGCGATGACCTGCTGGAACGGCTTGCGGGTGCGGTCCAGGAGATCCTGGGTGATGCGCTGGAACTCGGTGCGCGACAGCGTCTCGTCGAGGAACAGCGGGTTCCTGTCCGCGTCGACCGTGATGTACGGCAGGTTGATGGAGGTCTGCTGCGAGCTGGACAGCTCGATCTTCGCCTTCTCCGCGGCCTCGCGGAGGCGCTGCATGGCCATCTTGTCCTTGGTCAGGTCGATGCCCTGCGCCGTCTTGAACTTCTCGACCAGCCATTCGACGATGCGCTGATCCCAGTCGTCGCCGCCCAGACGGTTGTCGCCCGCGGTGGCGCGGACCTCCACGACGCCGTCGCCGATCTCCAGCAGGGAGACGTCGAAGGTGCCGCCGCCGAGGTCGAAGACCAGGATGGTCTGCTCCTTGTCGGACTTCTCCAGGCCGTAGGCGAGCGCGGCCGCGGTCGGCTCGTTGACGATGCGCAGAACGTTGAGGCCCGCGATCTGGCCAGCCTCCTTGGTGGCCTGACGCTCCGCGTCGGAGAAGTAGGCCGGGACGGTGATGACCGCGTCGGTCACGTCGTCACCCAGGTAGGACTCGGCGTCCCTCTTCAGCTTCTGCAGGGTGCGGGCCGAGATCTCCTGCGGGGTGTACTTCTTGCCGTCGATCTCGACCGTCCAGTCGGAGCCCATGTGGCGCTTGACGGAGCGGATGGTCCGATCGACGTTGGTGACCGCCTGGTTCTTGGCGGACTGGCCGACCAGCACCTCGCCGTTCTTGGCGAAGGCCACGATCGACGGGGTGGTGCGCGAACCCTCGGAGTTCGCGATAACCTGCGCCTCGCCGCCCTCGAGGACGGAGACGCAGGAGTTCGTCGTACCCAGGTCAATGCCAACTGCGCGTCCCATGATGAACACCTTTCTCATGAAGTTCCGGTCTTAAGTCTTGTGCGCTCAAGCTTGCATGGCCCGAACCGGCATGTCAAGCAGACTTGAGCGCCGACGACTCAATGTGTGTCACGCCGTGCAACGATGGCGCCGGCAGCGTTATTCCACCCCGGCTCAACTTTTCCCGTTTCACCTGTTCAGAAGCCATGGAAAGCCCGTTGCGCCACTCCCCTCCGCGTGCCGCCGGGAACTTTTCGACGACGCCGGACGACTACCGCGTCGACGCTCGCCGCACACGCGCACGGCCCCTCGCGCACGTCCCCCAGCCACACACGCCGATGCCGCGGGACCCCCACGGGTCCGGCCCGTCGTCGGCGACCGTCACCGATCGGGCGCACCCTTCACACGCGCCTCCGGCAACAAGCCACGCCGTTTTTCCTCGACACCCAAGGAGTTTTCCGTGCCTTTTGCCCCCGCCCGCACCCACGACCACCAGACCACCCGACGCAGCCCCCGCCACGGCCGGACCCTTCGCATGGGGGGCGCCGCAGCGGCGGTGGGCGCCGCCGCGATGCTCGCACTACCGGGCGTAGCCGCCGCCCACGTCCACGTCCACCCGGACTCCGCCGAAATCGGCGGGTACGCGGATCTGGCGTTCGGGGTGCCCCATGGCTGCGACGGATCCCCGACGACGAAGGTGGAGTTCACCATCCCGCGGGAATTCGCCACGGTCACGCCGAACGTCAACCCGAACTGGGAAATCTCGAAGGAGACCGACGGCTCCGGTGAGGATGCCGTCGTGAAGAAGGTCACCTACACGGCGAAGACCCCGCTGCCGTCGGACCAGAAGGACACCCTGACGCTCAGCGTGAAGGTCGCGGACGACGCCACCGAGGGCACCGTGCTCGTGCCGGCGCTGCAGACATGCGAGAAGGGGTCGATGAACTGGGCGTCCCCCGACCATGACGCCGACTACCCAGCCCCGACCGTCGATCTGGTGGCAGAGGGCGCTGGCGACGGCCACGCGGGCCATCACCACGCCGCCCATAATCACGGTGAGGCCGCCGGCGCCGCGACCGGGGAGGAGGCCGGGGCAAATGAGGCCGATGCCACCGAAGCGCAGGCCGAGGATGAGCAGGCCACCGCGGGGACCTCGGCCGGCGCCTGGGGCCTGGGCCTCGGTGCCGTCGGCGCCGTGACCGGCATCACCGCCCTCCTCGTGGCGCTGCGCAAGCGGAGCTAGGTGCAGCACCCCGGCAGCCGGCGATCACGACCGGCCCGGCACCCACAGCCAGCCCTGCGTGCACCGCCGGCCCGCGCAGGGCCACGGGATCCGCGCCTCGAGATTGGCAAACACCGTTATCTCCACCCGGCGAATTAGACAACCTTTTCGTTGCGCAATTCGCCCGAAAAACCCAGGTTGCGGCGCCCGGCCATGCTTTCGCGGCCGGCTTCGGCCACGGTTGGGCATACGCCCCATCTCGTGATATAACTCACAAGAGAACTAAATCGTGTGTCGGGCCCTGCGATCATCCGCCGGGCCCGGGGCGGCGCCTCACCCCCGCCGCCCCGGCGACGGCACCCGCGCCAGTCCTGTTCGCGCCCCGGCGCGACGACCCCGTTAAGGAACCTCATGAATGAGCCAAACCCGGCCGACGTGGCGGCGGGCGTGGTGGAGATAAACGGCTTCACCATCACCGTCGGCGTGATCGGCGTACTGCTCTCCCTGCCCTGCTGGTTCGTGTTCATCAAGGGCTTCGTCCACATGGTCAGGACGATCATGCTGGGCCAGAAGACCTACGGGCACACGGGCAATTGGGGGACCCGCATCGTCACCGTCATCCGCGAGGTGTTCGGCCACACCAAGATGGCGAAGAAGCCCGGCGTCGCCGTGGCCCACTGGTTCGTCATGGTGGGCTTCCTCCTCGGCGCGCTGGTCTGGTTCGAGGCCTACATCCAGACATTCTGGCCCAAAGGCGGCTGGCCGATCCTGAAGGACCTGACCGCCTGGCACTTCATCGACGAGATCCTGGGCGTCGGCACGGTCCTCGGCATCACCGCACTGATCATCGTGCGCCAGACGAACAAGGGCAAGGAACGCCTGAGCCGCTTCTACGGCTCCAACGCCAAGGCCGCCTACTTCGTCGAGGCCGTCGTCCTCATCGAGGGCCTCGGCATGGTCATGGTGAAGGCCGCCAAGCTGGCGACCTACGAAGACCCCCACCACGTCATCCACTGGTCCAACTTCGTCACCGGCTTCGTCGCCCAGGCCCTCCCGGCCTCCGGCGTGATGGTCTCCATCTTCGCGCTCATCAAGCTGCTGTCCGGCATGATCTGGCTGTTCGTCGTCGGCAAGAACCTGCTGTGGGGCGTCGCCTGGCACCGCTTCCTCGCGTTCGCCAACATCCTGCTGAAGCGCAACGCCGACGGCTACAACGCCCTCGGCGCCGCGAAGC
>JAEWGK010000028.1 GCA_023388385.1 Actinomycetes bacterium
TGCCGCCCCCGCCGCAGCCGTCGCCCGTGCCGCCCGCGCCCGCCGCGGCGGCCGGATCGCTGCTGTCGCGGGAGGAGCAGCAGCTGCCGCCGGCCTGATCCTCCAGCGCCTTCACGCGCACGTCGTAGGCCGCGATGGCGTTTGCGCCCATCGCAGCGCCGACGCCCACAAAGGCGAGGGACAGGAGGACGGCGACGACGACCCACAGCCACAGCCAGCCGGAGGCCTCCGGACGCGCCGCCATGAAGCCGAGCACGGAGGCGGCGAGCAGGGCGACGGCGGAGACGGCCCACGAGGGGCCGGCGATGCGGTGGGTGATGTCCCAGTACTCCCGGGACTTCCGGGCCTCGGGGGCGCGGATGCCGACCCAGTCGTTGCCGGGGAGCTTCGCCGTCCAGGCGAGGCCGGCGACGACCCCCACCGCGAAGGCCAGGACCAGCAGGATCACAGGGATGATGATCATGCGTTCAGTGTAGGGCCGGACCCGACACGGGGAGGCACCGGGCGGCGCGGGGCCACGGCCGACCACGCACGGCCCGGCGACGGGCCGCCCGTTAGACTGTCTGACCATGACGGAAAGCGCGAACAACAACTACACGCCGGAGTGCGCCGCGGCGATCGAGTCGAAGTGGCAGGGCTGGTGGGCCAACCAGGGCACCTTCCACGCCCCCAACCCCGTCGGGGCGCTGGCCTCGGCGGACGGCTCGGAACTTCCGGCGGACAAGCTGTTCGTGCAGGATATGTTCCCGTACCCGTCGGGCGTCGGCCTCCACGTCGGCCACCCGCTGGGCTACATCGCCACGGATGTGTTCGCGCGCTTCCACCGCATGCGCGGCGTCAACGTGCTGCACACGCTGGGCTACGACGCGTTCGGCCTGCCGGCGGAGCAATACGCCGTCCAGACCGGCACGCACCCGCGCACGACGACCGAGGCGAACATCGCCAACATGGAGCGCCAGCTTGGCCGCCTGGGTCTGGGCCACGACAAGCGCCGCTCCTTCGCCACGACGGACACCGACTACTACCGGTGGACGCAGTGGATTTTCCTGCAGATCTTCAACTCCTGGTACGACGAGCGCGTCAACCGCGCCCGGCCGATCGCGGAGCTGGAGGAGGCCTACGCCGCCGGCGACGTCGCGCTGCCGGAGGAGTTCGCGGGCCGTACGTGGGGTGACCTCGACCGCGTGGAGCGCGCCCGCGCCCTCGAGGCCCGCCGCCTGGTCTACCGCTCGGACTCCACCGTCAACTGGTGCCCGGGCCTCGGCACCGTCCTGTCCAACGAGGAGGTCACCTCCGAGGGCAAGTCCGAGCGCGGCAACTTCCCGGTCTTCCGCCGTCGCCTGGGCCAGTGGATGATGCGCATCACCGCCTACGCGGACCGCCTCACCGACGACCTGGAGCTGCTGGACTGGCCGGACAAGGTCAAGTCCATGCAGCGCAACTGGATCGGCCGCTCCCGCGGCGCCGAGGTCGTGTTCACGGCCGAGGGCAACGACGGGCGGGAACAGGCGATCGAGGTCTTCACCACCCGCCCGGACACGCTGTTCGGCGCCACCTACATGGTCCTGGCGCCCGAGATTGCGCTGGTCGACGCGCTGATCGCCCCGGCGTGGCCGGAGGGCACCCCGGAGGCGTGGACCCTGGGCCGGGCCACCCCGGCGGAGGCCGTGGAGGAGTACCGTCGCCGCGCCGCCACCAAGTCCGACCTGGAGCGCCAGGAGAACAAGGAGAAGACGGGCGTCTTCACCGGCTCCTACGCGGTGAACCCGGTCTCCGGGGCGAAGGTCCCGGTCTTCATCGCGGACTACGTCCTGGCCGGATACGGCACGGGCGCCATCATGGCCGTCCCGGCGCACGACGACCGCGACCACGAGTTCGCCACCGCCTTCGGCCTGCCCATCGTGGAGGTCGTCTCCGGCGGCGACGTCTCGGAGGCCGCCTTCACGGGCGACGGCATCGCCGTGAACTCCGCCAACGACGATGGGCTGGACGTCAACGGCCTCGGCGTCGCGGACGCGAAGGCCGCGACGATCGAGTGGCTGGAGGCCCGCGGCGTCGGCCGCGGCACGACGCAGTACAAGCTGCGCGACTGGCTGTTTGCCCGCCAGCGCTACTGGGGCGAGCCCTTCCCCGTCGTCTACGACGAGGATGACGTGGCCCACGCCCTGCCGGAGCACATGCTGCCGGTGGAGCTGCCGGAGATCGACGACTACACGCCGGTGACCTTCGACCCGGATGACGCGGATACGAAGCCGCAGGCACCGCTGGCGAAGGCCACGGACTGGACCACCGTCGAGCTCGACCTCGGCGACGGCCCGCGCACCTACCGCCGCGACACGAACGTCATGCCGAACTGGGCCGGCTCCTCCTGGTACCAGCTGCGCTACATCGACCCCGTCAACGACGAGGCGATGTGCGACATCGAGAACGAGCGCTACTGGACGGGCCCGCGCCCGGAGCTGCACGGCGAGGGCGACCCGGGCGGCGTCGACCTGTACGTTGGCGGCGTCGAGCACGCGGTGCTGCACCTGCTGTACTCCCGCTTCTGGCACAAGGTCCTCTTCGATCTCGGACACGTGACGTCGAGGGAGCCGTACCGCCGCCTGTTCAACCAGGGTTACATCCAGGCATTCGCCTACACCGACGCCCGCGGCGTGTACATGCCGGCGGACCAGGTGGAGGAGCGCGACGGCCGCTTCTTCGTGGGCGACGTCGAGGTGTTCCAGGAGTACGGCAAGATGGGCAAGTCCCTGAAGAACGCCGTCTCCCCCGACGACATCTGCGACAACTACGGCGCGGACACGCTGCGCGTGTACGAGATGGCGATGGGCCCGCTGGACACCTCCCGCCCGTGGGCGACGAAGGACCTGGTCGGTGCGCAGCGCTTCCTGCAGCGCACGTGGCGCCTCGTCGTCGACCAGGCCACCGGCGGCCTGGCCGTGACGGACGCCGAGCTGGACGAGGCCGATCTCAAGGCCCTGAACCGCACCGTCGACGGCGTCACCGCCGACTACGAGAACCTGCGTGACAACACCGCCATCGCCAAGCTCATCGAGTACGTCAACCACCTGACCAAGCGCTACTCCGACTCCGCCGCCCCGCGCGCGGCCGTCGAGCCGCTGGTGCTCATGCTCGGCCCGGTGGCCCCGCACATCGCAGAGGAGCTGTGGCAGCGCCTCGGCCACGACACGTCGCTGGCCCACGGCCCCTGGCCTGAGGCGGACGAGAAGTGGCTGACCGACGACACCGTCGAACTTCCCGTCCAGGTCAACGGCAAGGTCCGCGCGCGCATCCAGGTCGCCGCGGACGCCTCCAGCGAGGAGCTGGAGGCCGCCGCCCTCGACGACCCGAAGGTCGCCGCGTACACGGCCGAGGGCACCGTCGCCAAGGTCATCGTGGTGCCGGGCAAGATGGTCAACGTCGTCGTGAAGAAGTAACTGTGGCCAGTTGAATGCGCAGGCGGCGCGGCGGATACCGGAAAGCGGGCGTGCACCGATGATTGGTGAGCGCCCGCTTTTCGGCTCCTCCCCGGGTCCACTCCCCCGGTCCCGGCGGCGGGTCCTTCGCGGGGCTGCCCGAGGGGCCGGTTGCCCCGCACGCCCCGGGTCGCGGGGGCCGCATCAGGGTGCGACGCCGAGCATGAGGATGGGCAGCGTGGCCGTCATCCAGATGAGGGTCCACGGCAGCAGGACCCAGATCATCGCGATCCACGGGCGCCAGCGCTCGAAGCGCCGCCATGTGTCGTAGCACTTCCAGAAGGCGCCGAGCGCGCCGATGAGCGAGATGAGGCTGGGCACGAGCGGGAAGACGATCTCCCACGTGCGCGAGCAGATGAACGACGACCAGCCGGCGTCGCAGTTCGGACCACCGGCGGCGGCGCCGGCGACGGCCACGACGACGGCGGAGACGACGGTGGCGACGACGACGGCGCCCGCGTACCAGTAGGCCCGGGTCCCGGAGCGGATGATGGTCCGTTCCAGGCGATCGAGCGGATCCTCGTCGTGGCCGCGGCCGCGCCGCGATCGGGGCGATGGGCGATCCGGATCGGCGGGCCCGGGAGCGGAGGTGTGCGGGTTGTCGGACATGGCCCCCACCCTAGGCGCGGGGCGGCGGGTGCGGCGTCAGGCCGGGGTGATGATCATCGGCGACGGGATGTGCTTCACCATGTGATTGACCGAGGTGCCGGTGAAGACGCGGCCGAAGGGCGCGAGCCCGGAGGAGCCGATGATGGCAAGGTCGCCCTTCTTCCACTTTACGGAACCGACGGCCCCCTCCCAACCGTGGCCGGAGCCGACCTCCAGCTGCACGTGCAGGTCGGGGTGGCGGGTCACGGCGCGATCGAGGCCGCGGTCCAGCAGCGCCATCGCCTGCTCCTGCCATTCGACGATGAGGTCTTCGTCGGTGCCGAAGCCGGAGTCGGTCGGGTACATCGTCGCCCCGCGGGGCGTCAGCGCCAGCAGGCGCAGGGGCACGTCCCAGTCCAGGGCCAGATCCGCGGCGCGCTCCAGGGCGCGGTGGGATTGGGCGGTGTCCAGGTACGTGCAGGTGATGCGGGTGACGCCGTTTTTCGACAGCTTCGGCGCCCGTGGCGTGAGGGCGACGGGGATGGGGCTGTGGTGCAGCAGGGCGTCGGCCGTAGCCCCGGTGCGGAAGCGCCCGGTCGGCGAATGCGCCCGGGTGCCGACGATGATGAGGTCCGCGCCGAAGTCCCGTGCCGCCGCGGTAAGCGCCGAGGCCTCCTCGTGCGCCTCGACGACCAGCGTCGGGTTGTCGTCGAGCATGCCCTTGCGGATGCCGTGCGCCTTGCCGGCGGCCCGGATGGCCTTCTCGGTGGCCCGGATCTCCGTCTTCGTCCACGAATCGTCGGAGGAGCCGCGGGCCAGGGTCGTCAGGGGCCAGCCGCGGGACAGTACCGCGACGGTGCGGATCCTCACCCTGCAGGTGCGGGCGAGCCAGGCTGCCTGGGCCATCGCCTCGCCGCCGGGGGCGCCGGGGCGCCAGGCGACGAGCACGCGGAGGGTCGTCGACGACATCGGTGGTGCGTCTCCTCGGGTCTTCGGGTGGAACGTACCGAGCTACACCCGGATGTGGCGTAGGCCATGCGAACATCGGGCAGACACGAGTTTAACCCCGGGGGAACGCCCCGGTGGCGCGGCCCCCGGATGACGCGAAAAACCGCACCACCGGCCGGGGCCGGTGGTGCGGTGCCGCGTGGCCGTCAGGACTCCTGGGAGATCCCGGCGTAGCCGTCGAGCATGCGGCGCAGGACCGGGGCGACGCGGGCGCACAGCGCGAGGTCCTCCTGGGACAGGCCCTCGAACATCGCGGCCATCTGCTGGTCGCGCTCGTCGGAGACGCGGCGCAGCTCCTCGCGGCCGCGTTCGGTCAGCTCGACGCGGACGCCGCGGCGGTCCTTGGTGTCCCGGACGCGGGCCACCATGTTCGCGTTCTCCAGGTGGTGCACCGCGTTGGAGGCGGTGGGCATCCGGATGGACTCCGCCTGCGCCAGCTGGTTGATGCGGCACGGGCCGAGGTGGTCCAGCGTCATCATGATGGACAGCTGCGCGCGGCTGAGCTCGGACTCCTCGCTGCGGCGGGTGTACATAAGCTCCGCGCGGGTGAGCAGCGGGCGCACTTCCCGGGCCACGTCGATGGGCGTTAGGGAGGCGGACGCGGTGGTGTCGGTCATGACGTGGACTTTAGCCGAAAACCGCGCGGAGCGTTCGCGGAGAAAATAGTCAGATCCAAAGTGTTATTCCGATAGACATTGATATTTCCTATGGGCAACTATCGCCATGTGCGGAACGGGTCCGGCGGGACCCGCCCGACCTGCAATTCCTCCACTTCCGGCGGCCTGGGGAAGGGGATCGTGCGGCCTCGGGGAGCGGTTTCGCGCATGTTACAGGCGGGGGTAGCTCAGGGGTACCCCCTCGCCGACATTATGCCGCGCCCCCGGACCGGGGTCCGGGATGCGCTGCGGAAGGGTGCGGCCTACTTGCCGTCGTCTTCGCCGAGGATGAACTTCTCCAGGCGGGCGCGCGCGACGTCGTCCGGCAGCTGACGCGGCGGGGACTTCATCAGGTAGGAGGCCGCCGGGTAGACGGGGCCGCCGATGCCGCGGTCGAGGGCGATCTTCGCGGCGCGGAGGGCGTCGATGATGATCCCGGCGGAGTTCGGCGAGTCCCAGACCTCGAGCTTGTACTCAAGGTTGAGAGGCACCTCACCGAAGGCCTTGCCTTCGAGGCGCACGTAGGCCCACTTGCGGTCGTCGAGCCAGTCCACCCAGTCGGACGGGCCGATGTGGACGTTGCGGTCGTCGATCTTGCCGGCCAGCGGGCCGGTGAGGTTCGAGGTGACGGCCTGGGTCTTGGAGATCTTCTTGGACTCCAGGCGCTCGCGCTCGAGCATGTTCTTGAAGTCCATGTTGCCGCCGACGTTGAGCTGAAGGGTGCGCTCCAGGCGGACGCCGCGCTCCTCGAACAGGCGGGCCATGACGCGGTGCGTGATGGTGGCGCCGACCTGGGACTTGATGTCGTCGCCGACGATCGGGACTCCGGCGTCCTCGAACTTCTTCGCCCACTCCGGGTCGGAGGCGATGAAAACCGGCAGGGCGTTGACGAAGGCGACGCCCGCGTCGATGGCGCACTGCGCGTAGAATTTGTCGGCCTGCTCGGAACCGACCGGCAGGTAGGAGACCAGGACGTCGACTTCGGCGTCCTTGAGGGCCTGGACGACGTCGACCGGCTCGGCGGAGGACTCCTCGACGGTCTCCTTGTAGTACTTGCCCAGGCCGTCGAGCGTCGGGCCGCGCTGGACGGTGACGCCGGTGGCCGGGACGTCGGCGATCGTGATCGTGCAGTTCTCGGACGCGTTGATCGCGTCGGCGAGGTCGAGGCCGACCTTCTTGGCGTCGACGTCGAACGCGGCGACGAACTGGACGTCGGAGACGTGGTAGTCGCCGAACTGGACGTGCATCAGACCGGGGACGTCGTCGGTGGCGGCGGCGTCGCGGTAGAACTCCACACCCTGCACGAGGGAGGAGGCGCAGTTGCCGACTCCGACGATGGCTACGCGGACGGGGCTCATGTGACTCGTGGTCTCCTTGTCTCATTGCTCGGGGCCGACGTTGCGTCCAGCCCCCTGACCTGGAAAACGGTAGACCCGCGGATGTCTCCGCCCGTAGTCCCGGACGTCGCTTGACGGTGATGTACCGATAAAGAAGCGACGTTGTGCGCCGTCCCGCCGCTGGCGCCGACCGCCTGCAGTTGCCGCCCGCGCGCGCCGTCGTCACGAGCATGCCGGTGAATGTGGGGCGGATGTGACGGACGTGATGCGCGCCGGGGCGCGGGTGCGGGGTTCGCGCGGGAGGGGCGCGGGACATATCCTGGGAGATTGAATTCCCATCGGACCCTTGGAGAGCTCGTGAGCAACGATTCCCGCTACCCGTCCGACGACGAACCTGAGGACGTCCACGACGAGTACTACGACTACGACGAGGACGACTACGACGAGGAGTCGTCCGGCGGCTGGAGCATCTGGGCGTGGCTCGGCATCGCCGCGGCCATCATCATCCTGTTCCCCGTCGCCATCTTCGGCATCTCGTACGCCACGACGGACGTGCCGGATCCGGAGGAGCTGGCGAACAACCAGGTCTCCATCATCTACGAGCGTGACGGCCAGAGCGAGATGGCGCGCATCGTCCCCGAGGCCGGCAACCGCCGGCCGGTGCCCCTGGACACGGTCCCGGAGAACGTCCGCGACGCTGTGCTGGCCGCCGAGGACCGAGAGTTCTACGACAACCCGGGCTTCTCGCTGCAGGGCTACGCGCGCGCCGCGTGGGGCGTCGTCACCGGCAATTCGTCGATGGGCGGCGGCTCGACGATCACGCAGCAGTATGTGAAGAACGCCGTCGTCGGCAACGAGCGCACCATCACCCGAAAGTTCCGCGAGCTGGTGATGTCCGCGAAGATGGCGCAGGAGTGGTCGAAGGGCCAGATCCTCGAGGCCTACCTGAACACCATCTACTTCGGCCGGAATGCCTACGGCATCGCCGCGGCCGCCGACGCGTACTTCGGCAAGCCCGTCGAGGATCTGACGGTCGAGGAGGGCGCGGTCCTCGCCGCCGCCATCCAGCGCCCGTCCCAGCTCGACCCGTGGGTCAACCGCCCGGAGGCGGAGACCCGCTGGAACTACGTCATGGACGGCCTCGTCGAGATGGGCGTCATCACCTCCGCTCAGCGCGGCGCCGCCCTGTACCCGGAGACCCGCGACCCGGCGACCATCCCCGCACCACAGCAGGTCGAGGGCCCCGAGGGCCTCATTAAGAACCAGGTCATGGCGGAGCTGGCCGCCGACGGCATCACGGAGACCCAGGTCTCCACCCAGGGCCTGCGCATTACGACGACCATCGACCCGGTGGTCCAGCAGGCGGCCCTCGAGGCCGTCGACGCGAACGTCAACAAGGAGGGCGGCCAGCGTGCCGCGGTCGTCTCCATAGAGCCGGGTACCGGCGCCGTCCGCGCCTACTACGGCGGTGACGACCCGAACGGGTGGGACTTCGCGGCCAACGGCCTGCAGACCGGCTCGACCTTCAAGATCGTGACGCTGGCGGCCGCCCTGGACCAGGGCATCCCGCTGAGCAAGATGTACTCGTCTGCCCCGTACCAGTCGGGCAACGCGACCATCAACAACGTCGGCGGCGCCACCTGCGGCACCTGCCCGATCCACGAGGCCCTGCGACAGTCGCTGAACACCCCGTTCTTCCGGCTGCAGAACGACCTGAAGCATGGCCCGGACGACACCGCGGCGATGGGCCACCGCCTGGGCATCGCGGAGTCGATCCCGAACATCGAGCACACGCTGACCGAGGACAACGGACACTCGTACGAGGGCATCACCCTGGGCCAATACCCGAGCCGCCCGATCGACATGGCCACCGTCCTGTCGACCCTGACGGCCGACGGCTTCTACCACCGCCCGCACTTCGTGGCGAAGGTCGAGACGTCCGACGGTGAGGTCCTGCTCGACCGTACGAACGGCACCGACGCCGAGGAGCGCGTCTCCAAGGCCGTGGCGACGAACGTGATCGACGCCATGACCCCCATCGCGTCCTACTCCGGCAAGGCACTCGCCGGCGGCCGCGAGTCCGCCGCGAAGACCGGCACGACCCAGCTGGGCGACACCGGCACGAATAAGGACGCCTGGATGATCGGATCGACCCCGCAGCTGGCAACGGCCGTGTGGATGGGCATGGTCGACTCCTCCGCCCTGTACAACAGCTGGGGCGGCGTGATGTACGGCGCCAACGCCCCGGGCGCCATCTGGAAGTACACGATGGACAACGCCCTGGCGAACCAGGAGTTCCAGAGCTTCTCCGCCCCGCTGCCGATTGCCGGCGTCGCCGGCCGCACCCCGTGGGACGGCGGCGGATCCACCGCGACTGCGGAGACCACCACGGAGACCACGGAGGAGACCACCACGGAGGAGAGCTCCACCGAAACGACCACCGAGTCCCCTTCTCCCCCGGATTCCCCGGGGCTCGACGACATCCTGCCTCCGGGCATCCTCCCGGGCGACAATGGCGGCGGCAACGGCGGCGGTAATGGCGGTGGCAACGGCGGCGGCAATGGCGGTGGCAACGGTGGCGGCAACGGCGGCGGGGCTCCGGGCAACGGCATCGGGGACCTCATCCCGGGCGCCTAGGCGGACGCGATGGATTCCTGGGTGATCGCCACGATGGCGTGCGTCGGAG
>JAEWGK010000070.1 GCA_023388385.1 Actinomycetes bacterium
GTCGAAGCCCCGCTGGAGACCCGCGTCACGCGCCTGGCCGAGTCCCGCGGGGTGGACGAGGCCGATGCTCGCCGCCGCATCGCCGCGCAGAGCACCGATGAGGATCGGCGGAAGATCGCCAATATCGTCGTCGACAACTCCGGTACCGAGGAGGATCTCAGGCGCCAAATCGACCGCATCTGGACGATGGTGCTGTCGACTGCACTGCAGCTCAAGAACTCCTGACCTGCGGGGCCGCGCACCCGGCCGACGACGGCCTCCCGGGCGATGTCGGGGCCCCGCGTAGGCTGGGCGCATGGCCTTCGCAGCTGAGCATCCGGTCCTCGCCCACTCCGAGTTTCGCCCTGTCGGCGACGTCGAGCGCGCCGACGGCACCTTCGAGGTCATCAGCGACTACGAGCCCGCGGGCGACCAGCCGGAGGCGATCAGGGAGCTGTCCGAGCGTCTCAACCGCGGCGAGCGGGAGGTCGTCCTCATGGGCGCCACCGGCACCGGCAAGTCCGCGACGGCGGCCTGGCTCATCGAGAAGATGCAGCGGCCGACGCTGGTCATGGCTCCCAACAAGACGCTGGCGGCGCAGCTGGCCAACGAATTGCGCTCGCTGCTGCCGAACAACGCCGTCGAGTACTTCGTCAGCTACTACGACTACTATCAGCCGGAGGCGTACATCGCGCAGACCGATACGTACATCGAGAAGGACTCCTCCATCAACGAGGACGTGGAGCGACTCCGACACTCAGCGACGTCGGCGCTGCTGTCCCGGCGCGACGTCGTCGTCGTCAGCTCCGTGTCCTGCATCTACGGCCTGGGCACGCCGCAGTCGTACCTCGACCGCTCGGTCGTGCTGAAGGTCGGGGAGGAGGTCGAGCGCGACCGCTTCCTCCGGCTGCTGGTGGACATCCAGTACGCACGCAACGACATCGCCTTCACGCGCGGCACGTTCCGCGTCAACGGCGATGTCGTCGACATCATCCCGGCGTACGAGGAGCTGGCGGTGCGCGTGGAGTTCTTTGGCGACGAGATCGACTCGCTGTTCTACCTCAACCCGCTGACCGGCGACGTCGTCCGCGAGGTCGACGAGCTGCGCATCTTCCCGGCCACCCACTACGTCGCCGGCCCGGAGCGCATGGAGCGCGCCATCGCGGACATCAAGGAGGAGCTCGCCGAGCGCCTCGCCGACCTCGAGAACCGCGGAAAACTGCTCGAGGCGCAGCGCCTGCGCATGCGCACCGAATACGACCTGGAGATGATTCAGCAGGTCGGGTTCTGCTCCGGTATCGAGAACTACTCGCGGCACATCGACGGGCGCGAGCCCGGCTCCGCGCCGGCGACTCTCATCGACTACTTCCCGGAGGACTTCCTCACCATCATCGATGAGTCCCACGTCACCGTGCCGCAGATCGGCGGCATGTTCGAGGGCGACGCGTCCCGCAAGCGCAACCTCGTCGACTTCGGCTTCCGCTTGCCGTCCGCCCTGGACAACCGCCCGCTGACGTTCGAGGAGTTTGACGACCGCGTCGGCCAGTGCGTCTTCATGTCCGCCACACCCGGCGACTACGAGCTGGCCGCCACCGGCGGGGAGGTCGTGGAGCAGGTCATCCGCCCCACGGGCCTGGTCGACCCGAAGGTCGTCGTCAAGCCCACCAAGGGCCAGATCGACGACCTCATCGGCGAAATCCGCGAGCGCACCGACCGCAACGAGCGCACGCTGGTGACGACGCTGACGAAGAAGATGGCCGAGGACCTTACCGACTACCTGCTGGAGAACGGCGTGCGGGTGCGGTACATGCACTCCGACGTCGACACGCTCAAGCGCGTCGAGCTGCTGCGGCAGCTGCGCCTCGGCGAATATGACGTCCTGGTCGGCATCAACCTGCTGCGTGAGGGCCTGGATCTGCCGGAGGTGTCGCTCGTCGCCATCCTCGACGCGGACAAAGAGGGCTTCCTGCGCTCCACGAAGTCGCTCATCCAGACCATCGGTCGCGCCGCCCGAAACGTCTCCGGCGAGGTGCACATGTACGCCGACACGATCACCGACTCCATGCAGCAGGCCATCGACGAGACCGAGCGGCGCCGCGCCAAGCAGCTCGCGTACAACGCCGAGCACGGCATCGACCCGCAGCCGCTGCGCAAGGCGATCGCCGACATCCTGGATCAGGTCTACGAGAACGCGGGGGAGGAGCGCCCCGGCGACGTCCCCGGCCGGACGGGTGCCGCCGGCGACGCCGCCGTCGCCGAGCGCGTCGATGTCTCCGAGATGCCGGCCGCCCAGCTGCGCAAGCTCATCGACGACATGACCGAGCAGATGGGTGCCGCCGCCCGCGAGCTGAAGTTCGAGCTCGCCGGCCGCCTGCGCGACGAGATCGCCGACCTGAAGAAGGAGCTGCGCGGCATGGAGGAGGCCGGGCTCGGCTAGGCCCCACGCGGTTTTGTTACCCTTGGGGCACTTCGCGGACGGGTTCGCGGACGACCCCGCTCGGCCCGCGCCGCCAGCATGACCTGTACTTCCCTGGAAGGTAGAAAATGAGCGCGTACAAGAAGATCGTCGTCGGCACCGACGGCTCCAAGTCCTCCATCCTCGCCGTCGAGCGCGCCGCCGCCATCGCGGCCTCCTTCGACGCGACGCTGGTGATCGGCTGCGCCTACTACGACAACGAGAAGGAGGCCTCCGCCACCCTGCGCCAGGACTCCGTCCAGGTGCTCGGCGACGACCCGGCCCGCAAGAACCTCGACGCCGCCGCCGAGGCGGCCGCTGGCGTCGGTGCCACCAAGATCGAGAAGGAGGTCCGCGCGGGCTCTCCGGTCGACGCCCTCATGGCCCTGGTCACCGATCACAATGCCGATCTGCTCGTCGTCGGCAACCGAGGGATCAACTCCCTGACCGGCCGCCTGCTCGGCTCCGTGCCGGCCGACGTCGCGCGCCAGTCCGACTGCGACGTCATGATCGTCCACACCGTCTCCTAGGGATCCCGGTTCCCCGGGGGCCTCTGGCTCCCGGAGGCGCCCGTTGCCGGGAGTCGTCCCTCCCAGGTCCCGTCCCTGGGAACCCCGTCCGTCCCGCGCCCGCATGAGCGGGGGCGGGACGCGTCTTTTCTCCGGGTTTTCCGCGCCACGTTTTTCATCCCGCCTGTTCGGCCAGGGCGTTGGGGATGCGCGGGATGCCGGCGATCTTTTTATCACAGGTGTGATACTGTGGGGCCGGTCCGGGCCCGGCCGACGTGCGCGGCGCACACCGGAGTGGACGATGTCGCAGGGGAGAGGAGGCAGGATCATGCCCGCACGCATTGATCGGGAACGCCGCCGCAGGGAGATCATCGAGGCTGCTTTCCGTCTGGTGGTGGCCGAGGGGGTCCCGGGCGCGTCCCTGCGGAGGGTCGCCGACGAATCCGGCCTCAACATAGGATCGGTGCGCCACTGCTTCGACGGCCATCACGAGCTGCTCGCTGCGGCGGCGGAGGAAGCCGGTGACCGCATGGGTCGCCGTCTCGCCGCCCATCCCCCGGGGAGGCTGCGCGGGCTCACCGGCGAGGCCGCCCTCGACGCCCTGCAGGCGCTCGTCGAGTCCGTGCTACCGGTCGACGCGGCGCGCCGCGATGAGTCGATCGTCGTCGTGGAGCTCATCATGGCCTCCCGCAGGATGCCCGTGTTCCGCGAGATGTCCGAGCGCATGGGCGCCGATCTGGCCGAGGTGATTCGCCAGGCGCTCGATGCCCTCGGCATCCGGGACGCCGACCTCGCAACGGCCCAGCTCACCGCCGTCATCGGTGGGCTGACTCTCGACGCGGTCACCCCGCACGGCAATCTCGACGCCGGGAGGCTGCGCGCGATCCTGCGCGCGCACTTGCGGATGCTGCTCAGGGACGGAGGCGTCCGATGATGCGCATGCCGCTCTGGTTGCTCACGCTGCTCGTCGCGGCGCTGGTGCTGTACACGGACGATTACGTCATCGCCGGGATTCTGCCCGAACTCGCCGACGGCCTGGGGATCGCCGAGGGCCGGGCGGGGCAGCTGGTGACGGTGTTCTCCCTGACCGTCGCGTTGTCGGCACCGGTCGCGGCCGTCGTTCTCGCCGCCGTGCCCCGGCGGCGCCTCCTCACTGCGGGCCTGGTGGTCTTCGCCGCCGCCAACGCCATCGCCGCGACCGCCGTTTCCTTTCCCGTCCTGATGGTTCTGCGCATGACCGCCGCCCTGGCGGCCGCGGCGATGACCCCGGCCCTGTTCTCGTTTGCGGCCCGGCATGCGCCGGAGCGGGAGGTGGGCAGGTACATTGCCATCGTCGCGCTCGGAGTGACGGGATCCATCGCCGCCGGGGTCCCGGTCGGGACGTGGATCGGGGGCGTGTTCGGGTGGCGGGCGGTTTTCGCCGTCATGTCCGCCTCGGGGATCGTCGTCCTCGTGCTCGTGCGGTCCACCCTGCCGCGTCGGCGGGAGGGAGAGGACGTGCCCCGGCTCGCCGAGCAACTGCGGATCCTGCGCCGGCTCCCCGTCTGCCTGGGACTGCTGGCCAATTGCCTGCTCATGACCGGTTCGATGATGATGCTCACCTACCTCGGCCCTTATCTGGCCGCCGCCACGACGGCGGACGTCGGGCTCCGCGCCATGGCCTTCAGCCTGTCCGGGTTCGCGGGCATCGCGGGCATCTGGCTCGGGGGCATTGCCACGGATCGGCTTGGCGCCGACCGGACGCTGCTCATCGGCATCGGCGCGATCATCGCCTCGATGATCGTCCTGTGGGCGCTGTGGGCCCTGCGACCCGCTCCGCCGCCGTTGGCACTGGCCATCGTGATGGTGTGGGGCGGTATGGCGTTCTGGAATTCACCTGCCATCCAGGCCCGCCTGCACCACCTCGCCGGGCCGGTGTCGGAGCAGGCGCTTGCATTGAACACCTCGGGCACCTATCTCGGGGTGTCCGTGGGCGCCGCGGTCGGCGGCGGGGCCCTCTCCGCCGCCGGCGTCGGCGTTCTCCCCGTCGTGGCGGCGGGCTTCGCTACCATGGCCCTGGTCGTGCTCGCCTGCGCCCGTCACCGGGCCGGCGCGTGACGCGGTTCAGGCTGGGGACAGCCCCGGCAGCGATTCCGGTTCGTCGTCGGCAACGACGACCAGCCGCTGCGTCGCGCGGGTCAGCGCCACGTACAGGTCCTGCAGACCCTGGGTGGAGCCGTCGGCGATGCCGTCGGGGTCGACCAGCACGACGTTGTCGAACTCCAGGCCCTTGATTTCGGAGACACGGTGGACGGCGACGCGGGTGACGTCGTCAAGCATCGGAAGCTCCGCGCCATCTGCGACGATGACGGCGGTGAGCCGCTCCTGCCCGGAGGCGTCTGCAGCCGCACCGTCGGCCGCGTCCGGCACCGCATCCGCCATGGCGCCCAGCAGCTCGAGTGCCGCCGTCAGGTCCGCCACCCGCACCGGCGGCACGCCCGTGGAGCGGATGGACCGCGGGGGCTCGGCGGACGGCTCGATCATCGCGAGCACCCCGGCGGCCAGATCCATGATTTCGGACGGCGTGCGGTAGTTGACCGTCAGCTCGTGCTTGCGCCAGCGGGTGCCGATGACGGGCTCCAGCGCCGCCTCCCACGAATCCGCGCCGGCCGGGGAGCCGGTCTGCGCGATGTCGCCGACCAACGTCATCCACCCGTTCGGGCTGCGGCGGCGCACCATCCGCCACGCCATGGCGGACAGCTCCTGGGCCTCGTCGATGATGATGTGCCCGTACGCCCACTCGCGGTCGGCGGCGGCGCGCTCGGCGGTGGTGCGGTTGTCGCGGTCGCGCTGGCGCTCGGCCAGGCCCTCGGCGTCGATGAGGTCGTAGGCCATGAGGATCTCGGGGTCGAACCCGTCGTCGAGGTCCTGCGACGCGGAGCCGGACAGGATGTCCAGCGCGTCCTGGGCCTCGGCCAGCTCGTCGAAGCCGTCGTCGTCGCCCTCGGCCGCGTCCGCGGGCGGCTCGCCGAGCAGCTCGTGCAGCTCGTCGATGAGCGGCGGGTCCGACGGGCCGAACGCCGCCCCGTCGGCGCGGAACAGCGCCTCGCGGGTCGCGTCGTCGTACTCGCGGGCCGCCGACGCGATGGCGTCGCGGGAGCCGAGCAGATCCGCGAGAAGCGCCTTCGGCTCCAGGACCGGCCAGAACCCGTCGATGACCTCGCCGACGGCGCGGTCGGCCCCGAGCTCGTCGCGCAGATCCTCACGGTCCGCGGCGGTCAGCAGGTTCGCGCCGCCCAGCGGATCGGTGCCGATGCGCTCGGCCACCGCGCTCGCCAGCGAATCGAGCAGATGCTCGCGGAACACCGGCCGGGCCTCGTTGTGCGGCCGGCGGGAGCGGCGCGCGCGGGTGCGGGCGGCCTTCACCATCGCCGGCTCGACGACGACGGGCACGCCGTCCAGCTCCGCCGTCACCGGCTCCTCCGGCACGATCTGGCGGTCGCGGACGGCGTTGCGCAGGATGTGCGCCATCTCCGCCGAGCCCTTGACCTCGCGGACCACCGCCGTCTCCTCGCCGCGGCCGTGCACGCCGGGGTACAGGTCGGCGATGGTGGACAGGACGACGCCCGTCTCGCCCAGGCTCGGCAGCACGCGGCTGATGTAGTCCAGGAACGGGCCGTTCGGGCCCAGGATGAGCACTCCCGTCTTCTCCAGTTGGTCGCGGTGCGTGTACAGCAGCCACGCCACGCGGTGCAGCGCCACGGCGGTCTTGCCGGTGCCGGGGCCGCCCTGCACGACCATCGTCTGCCGCGTCGAATCCCGGATGACCAGGTCCTGCTCCCGCTGGATGGTCTCCACGATGCCCCGCATGCGGCCCGTGCGCGCGGACTCCAGGACCTCGCGCAGCACCGACTCGCCCGCCGCGCCGCCCGACGCCCGGTCCGCGACGGACGCCGGGGCGCCCGAAACCTGCTCCGGGTCCATGCCCTCCGGGATGTCCAGCCACTCGTCGTCCAGGTCGCGGACGCGGCGGCCGCGCGTGCGGATGTGCCTTCGCAGCGTCACCCCCTCCGGGTTCGCCGTCGTGGCCAGGTAGAACGGGCGGGCCTGCGGCGCGCGCCAGTCCATGAGCAGCCCGCGGTAGTCGTCCTCCGGGTCCGAGACGCCCATGCGCCCGATGTGCCGGCGGTCCAGCTCCGGGTGACCGGGGACGGGGTTGTCCGGCTCGTCGTCGGCGATGTCGATGCGCCCGAACACCAGCCCGACCTCCGCGATGCGGTAGCGCTCCAGCCGCTCCTGCAGCCGGTTGTGCTCGACTTCGCGGGCGACGCGGGCATGCGGCTCCGGGTCGTCGTCCACCATCACCCGGCGCAGGGCCTCCTGGTCACGGCGCCGTTCGGCGTCCAGGTGCGCGTACACCTCGTCGAGGTGCGTCTGCTCCGACGGGAGATCCGGGTGCGTCACGGGCTGTCCTGTCTGCTCGGGTGTGCGAAAGGCGTAAGCGGCAATCCTACGCGCCGCCGTGCCCGCCGGATCGGAGCGGCTCCCCGGCCGGCCGCACGGGGCCGGACCGGGGAGCCGGGCGGGGAGTGGTCCGGGACTAGCCGCGGAGCTCCTTCACCTTCTTCTCGGCGGCCTTGCGGGCCTGCTTGCGGGTCTTGCGGGCCTGCTTGCCGAACTTCTTGGCCTTCTTGTCCAGGTCGGCGTTGTCGGCGGCCTCGGCCAGCTTCTCGCGGGCGTCGGTGGCGGCGCTGACGACGACGTCGCGGGCGTCGGCCGCAATGGAGGTCAGGGAGTCCTTCCAGTCGTCCTTGTTGTCGTCGTAGTACTCGCGCGCGGTGGCGAGCTGCTCCGAGGCACCCTCGCGGGCGGTGGCGAACTGCGCGGCGGCGCCGTCGCGGGCGACGGCGGCGCGCTCCTTGACGTTCTCGCCGAAGTCGGCGGCGCGGTTCTGCAGCTCCTCGCGGCGGGCCTCGGCCTCCGACTTGGTCGGCAGGGCCTTCTGGACCCGCTTGTTGACCCGCTTGCCTGCGTCCTGGGCGCGCCAGGCCAGGCCCGGCTTGCCATCGGTGTCCGCGGTGGCCAGGAACAGGCCGCCGAGCAGACCGACGTTCGTGAGGAAGCCGGCGCGGCGGTTGCGCTTCTCCTCCTTGTCCTGGGTCTCCCAGAACGCGTGGCGCGCCAGCATGGTCGGCACCTGCGCCAGCACCAGGGCGGTCGCGGAGAGGCGCGGGGCCTTGCCCAGGGCGTAGAGGGAGCCGGCGGCGACCTTCGTGCCGGCGACCGCGGTGAGCGCGGTCTTCGGATTGTTCGGCACGTACGCCACGTACTGCGGCGGCGTGATCGTGCGGACGCGGTTCAGCACCTCCTGCGCGCCGTCGACGTGGTCGTCGCGGTTCATGAGGGTGTCGACGCCGTCGGCGACGAAGACGGAGGCCAGCATCGGCCGGGCGATCTTGCGGATCATTGTTCGGTCATCTCCTGTTTCATGTCACGACTGAGGTTGCGTCTATGTCATCGGGTGCCGCGGTTCGGGCGGCGTCCGTTGATTCAGTGTAAACGCCGGGGTGGCGGAACGGGCGGATCCGCCCGGTATCGGTGAGCGCGGGTCACCAGCCCCGTTCGCGCCACTCCGCCAGGTGCGGGCGCTCGGCGCCGAGGGTGGTGTCGGCGCCGTGACCGGGGTGGACGACCGCGTCGTCGCCGTAGGCGCCGAAGATGCGCTCCTCCACGTCGTCGATGAGGGAGGAGAACTGCGCGCCCGACTTCGTCGCGCCGACGCCGCCGGGGAACAGCGAGTCACCGACGAACAGATGCGCTGGCTCGTCGCCGGCGTCGAGCGCCAGGCCGACGCCGCCGCGGGTGTGACCGCGCAGGATGAACGCCGTGAGATCGACCGGGTGGACGCCTCCGAACGTGACGATGTCGCCCTGGTCCAGCAGACGGTCGTGCCGCGCGGCGATGTCCGGCGAATCGAGGGTGCTGACCAGGTGGCGGGCGCCGGTGGCTTCGAGCACCTCGGGGAGGGCCCGCACGTGATCGCCGTGGGAGTGGGTCGTGACGACGGTCCGGACGTCGCACTGCACGGCGTCGATGAGCGCCAGCAGATGATCGGCCTCGTCTGCCGCGTCGATGAGCAGCCCCTCGCCGCCATGCACCAGGAGGTACACGTTGTTCGACATCTCCCCGACGGAGGTCTTGTACACGTCCACGCCCGAGGCGGTGAAGCGCTGCACCTCCCGGCGGGCGGGGTCGCCGTCGTAGTGGTCCGCGATGGTGATGCTCGTGTCGCTCATGGGCGCCAGGGTACGTGCCGCCCCGACACGGCGCCTCCCGCGCCCTTCTCGAACACGTGTACACTTGCGGGTTGTCCCGGCGGGCGCCGACGCGCCCGCCCGCCGCCCGCGTCCATCGACGTCACCCATCGAAAGGAACGGCAACTTGGCCGACCGCCTCGTCGTCCGCGGCGCCCGGGAGCACAACCTCACCGGCGTCGACATCGATCTGCCCCGCGACTCGTTCATCGTGTTCACCGGACTGTCCGGGTCCGGCAAGTCCTCGCTGGCGTTCGACACCATCTTCGCGGAGGGCCAGCGCCGCTACGTCGAGTCGCTGAGCTCCTACGCCCGGATGTTCCTGGGCCAGATGCAGAAGCCCGACGTCGAACTCATCGAGGGCCTGTCGCCGGCGGTGTCCATCGACCAGAAGTCGACGAACCGCAACCCGCGGTCGACCGTCGGCACGATCACGGAGGTCTACGACTACCTCCGCCTGCTGTACGCCCGCACCGGCGTTCCGCACTGCCCGGAGTGCGGAGCCGTCATCAGCTCGCAGACCCCGCAGCAGATCGTCGACCAGGTCCTGGAGTTGCCGGAAGGTACCAAGTTCCAGATCCTCGCGCCCGTCGTACGCACCCGGAAGGGCGAGTTCGTCGATCTCTTCGAGGATCTGGCGGCACAGGGCTACGTCCGCGTCATGGTCGACGGCGAGATGCACCGGCTGTCCAGTCCGCCGAAGCTGGAGAAGCAGGTCAAGCATGACATCGACGTCGTCGTCGACCGCCTGCAGGCGAAGCCCGCCCAGCGGTTGCGCATCACCGACTCGGTGGAGACGGCGCTGAAGCTCGCCGACGGCGTCGTCGTCATCGACGCCGTCGATCTGCCGGACGACGACCCGAACCGCTCCGTGCGTTACTCGGAGAAGATGGCGTGCCCGAACGGTCACCGCATCCACGTCGACGAACTCGAGCCGCGCTCCTTCTCCTTCAACTCCCCGTACGGCGCGTGCCCGGTGTGCGACGGCCTGGGTGTGAAGCTGGAGGTCGACCCCGACCTCGTCGTGCCCGACCCGTCGAAGCCCGCGTTCGACGCCATCCACCCGTGGGCGACGACGCGGAACCAGAAGTACTTCCGCCGCCTCTTCGAGGCCTACGCGGAGGCCGCGGGCTTCGACCCGCACGTCCCGTTCCAGGACCTGGCGGCGAAGCACCGCAAGGCGATCCTCCACGGTTCGTCGACGAAGGTGCACGTCCGCTACCGCAACCGCTTCGGCCGTCAGCGCAGCTACAACGCGCCGTTCGAGGGCGTCATGCAGTACCTGCACCGCAAGCTCGATCAGGCGGAGACCGACGGCCAGAAGGACCGCTACCAGGGCTACATGCGCGAGGTCCCGTGCGACGCGTGCGGCGGCACCCGCCTGAAGCCCGAGATCCTGCACGTCACCATTGATTCCGGCTCCCACGGGGAGAAATCCATCGCGGGCCTGTCCGAGCTGTCGGTCGCCGAGGCCTCCGAGTTCCTCGACGACCTGCACCTGGACAAGCGGGAGGAGATGATCGCCGGGCGCGTCCTGCGCGAGATCCAGGCGCGCCTGCGGTTCCTGCTCGACGTCGGCCTGGACTACCTGTCCCTGGCGCGCTCCGCCGGCACCCTGTCCGGCGGCGAGGCGCAGCGCATCCGCCTGGCCACGCAGATCGGCTCCGGCCTGGCCGGTGTGCTGTACGTTCTCGACGAGCCGTCCATCGGCCTGCACCAGCGGGACAACGAGCGGCTGATCGCGACGCTGAAGAACCTGCGCGACCTGGGCAACACCCTCATTGTCGTCGAGCACGACGAGGACACGATCCGCGCCGCGGACTGGCTGGTCGACATCGGCCCGAAGGCCGGCGAGTACGGAGGGCGGATCGTCTACCAGGGTGAACCCGGCGGCATCCTCGGTGTCGAGGAGTCCATCACCGGCGCCTACCTGTCCGGCCGCCGCGTCCTGACCGTGCCGGAGTCCCGGCGGCCCGTCGACTTCGGCCGCATGGTCACCGTCGTCGGCGCGAAGGAGAACAACCTCAAGGACGTCGAGGTGTCGTTCCCCATCGGGCTGCTCACCTGCGTCACGGGCGTGTCCGGCTCCGGCAAGTCGACGCTGGTCAACGACATCCTGGCCAAGACCATGGCCAATGAGCTGAACGGCGCCCGCCTGGTGCCGGGCCGCCACACCCGCGTCGAGGGCCTGGAACAGCTGGACAAGCTGGTGCAGGTCGACCAGTCGCCCATCGGCCGCACCCCGCGGTCGAACCCGGCGACGTACACCGGTGTGTTCGACAAGATCCGCGCCCTGTTCGCCGAGACGCAGGAGGCGAAGGTCCGGGGCTACAAGGCCGGTCGGTTCAGCTTCAACGTCAAGGGCGGCCGGTGCGAGGCGTGCAAGGGCGACGGCACCATCAAGATCGAGATGAACTTCCTCCCTGACGTCTACGTGCCGTGCGAGGTGTGCAACGGTCGGCGCTACAACCGCGAGACGCTCGAGGTGACGTACAAGGGCAAGAACATCGCCGAGGTCCTCGACATGCCCATCGTCGAGGCGGCCGATTTCTTCCGGCCCATCACGTCGATCTCCCGGTACCTGGACACGCTCGTCGACGTCGGGCTGGGCTACGTGCGCCTCGGGCAGTCGGCGACGACGCTGTCCGGCGGCGAGGCCCAGCGCGTGAAGCTGGCCGCAGAGCTGCAGAAGCGCTCCAACGGCCGGACCGTCTACATCCTCGACGAGCCGACGACGGGCCTGCACTTCGAGGACGTCCGCAAGCTCATGCTCGTGCTGCAGGGGCTCGTTGACAAGGGCAACACCGTCATCGTCATCGAGCACAACCTCGACGTCATCAAGGCCGCCGACTGGATCATCGACATGGGGCCGGAGGGTGGTGCCGGCGGCGGCACCGTCGTCGTCGAGGGCACGCCGGAGGACGTCGCCGCGTCCCCGGTCAGCCATACCGGCCGCTTCCTGCGGCACATGCTGCCGGGGGCGTGAGGCGAGTTCCGTCGCGGGTCGTGCCGTCGGCGATGCGGGCGCGCCCGCGTCCGCTCAGAAGGCTCCCGTCAGAAGGCGCCCGGGATGCCGTCGCAGGTCGCGCCTGGATGGGCGG
>JAEWGK010000135.1 GCA_023388385.1 Actinomycetes bacterium
GTAGAACGCGCTGCGGCGCGTCCGCAGCCGCTCCAGCAGCCGCTCCTGGACGCGCCCCCGCACCTCCTCGGCCAGGCCCAGGACGGCGACGGCGTCGGCATGGGCCTCCGGCTCCGGGGACCCCGGCTCCATGATCCCGGCGCGGTAGCCCCGCGCCCACTCCAGCGGGTCGATGGGCTCCATGACGTCGATGGTCCATTTGCTGGGCAGCGGGATGGCGCCGAGAGGGCCGAGCCATGGGAAGAAGGGCGTCACGGGCACGTACGGCACGCCCATGCCCTTCGCCGCGGCCAGGGCGATGTCGCGCAGCATCGCGACGACGGCGGCGCGGCGCTTCGCCCCGTCCTCCCCCAGGAAGAACCCGGGCAGCTGCGCGAGGGGCGTGGCGGCGCCGTCGGCGAGCAGATCGGCGAGTCCGATGACGAGCTCCTCCACCGCCTCGTCCAGCGGCGCCACGCCCTCCGCGCGGCCGATGCCCGCCTCGACGCCCTCGCCGCCCAGCAGGTTCGAGCCGCGGAACACGGAGCCGAGCTGGGGGTAAATCTCCTCTGCCCCGACGACGGCGACGGGGACGATGGGAGCGCCGTGGCGCAGCGCCAGCGCCGCGAAGCCGCCCCGGCCGAAGCGCCGGAGCCGGTACCTCGAGGTGTACGGCTTGCCCAGGCCGCGGTAACCCTCCGGGTAGTCGCCGAGCAGCTCGCCGTCGGCCAGGAGCCTGTGCGCGTTGGCGCGATCCGCCCGGACCGCGCCCAGGCGGCTCGCCAGCGCACCCACGCCGGGGACCGCGTAGGCCACGTCCCCGGCCAGCAGCCGGGACCAGCGGCCCGTCCCCCGGTGGACCGCCACCTGCGTCATGAGCGCGTCGACGGGGATGTTGCCGGAGTGGTTGGACACGAGGATCGCGGGACCGTCGGCCGGGATGTTCCCCAGGCCCGTCGCCTCCACCCGGAACCAGGTGTCGTAGAGCGGCGCCAGGGCGGGAAGCCACACCCGCTCCACAAAATCCATGTCCGGGCCGTCGATCATGCCCATGACCCTACATAAGCGACGGCGCCCGCCCCCGGGGTCTGCCGGGGAGGCGGGCGCCGTCGATGCTCGTGCCTACTTGCCGAGCTTCCGTCGCTGGACGCGCGTGCGGCGGAGCATCTTGCGGTGCTTCTTCTTGGACATGCGCTTGCGGCGCTTCTTGATCACGGAACCCATGGTCTGGACCTCGTTTCCTCGGGATTGGTCGGTACGCTGCCGCGTCCGGGCGGGACTCGCCGGCGGCGCCGGGACACGGGCAATGCGCCCATGATAACGGGGGGCGGTACCGCCGGGTCAAACAGCCCCGGGCTAGCCGGCGCGGTAGGAGGAGGACTCGAGGTACTCGGAGACCGCCGTCTCGTGGACGCGGAATGAGCGGCCCACGCGCACGGCGGGCAGCTCGCCGGAGTGCACCAGCCGGTACACGGTCATCTTCGACACCCGCATGATGTCCGCGACCTCGGCCACGGTCAGGAACGTTCCGTTATCGCTCTTCGCCATGTGAATAGATTCCCTTCACCGCGCGTCTCGCGCTGCAGGCTTCCCCTCCTGCAGACTTCAGGGCACGAACGCGCTTCCCCCACCTTAGCGTTAACCGTGGGACAATTGCGATACAACGAGACCCATCGGTTCCCCCGTGACGGATGGTGCTGCACGTCACCTGCGGGAACGTCCCGGGGCCCGGTCCCCAGGTTCGCCGGAGGCGCGATCAGCGCCGTCCGAGCTCCACCGATCGGTCGCGCGCCGCGCGCATCGCCTTCGACACCGCGCCGCGCAGCCCCTCCTCGTCGAACGTGCGCGTGGCGGCGACGGTCGTGCCGCCCGGCGAGGACACGTCGGCACGCAGGCGCACCGGGTCCGCGCCGTCGGCCAGCAGCATCTCCGCGGCGCCGGCCATCGTCGTCGACGCCAGCCGCAGGGTCTGCTCGCGGGTCAGCCCCAGGTCGACGCCGGCGTCGCACATTGCCTCGATGAACTGGAAGAAGTAGGCCGGGCCTGATCCGGAGACGGCGGTGACCGCGTCCATCTGGGACTCGGCGACCTCCTCGACCGCGCCGACCTTCGACAGCAGGCCGGAGACGGTCTCCAGCTGCGCGGTGTTGCAGAAGCGGCCGCGGGCGACGGCGCACATGCCACGGCGCACCAGCATCGGGGTGTTCGGCATGACGCGGACGACGGGCGTGCCGACGGGGAACACCGCCTCGACGGACTCCAGCGTTATGCCCGCGGCCATGGACACGACGACGAGATCCCCGTCGTCCTCGTCGACGACGGCGGCGATGGGCTCGAGTACGCCCGGCACGTCGTGCGGCTTCACGCAGACGAACGCCACGTCGGCGCCGTCGACGGCGGCCGCGGCGTCGCCCGCGCCGACGACGCCGAACTCCGCGACGACCTCCGCCCGCCGCTCCTCGGACGCCTCCAGCACGCGGATGTCCGCCGGGTCGACGCCCCCGTCGACCAGTCCACCGATGAGGGCGGAGCCGATCCTGCCTCCGCCGATGATCGCGATCTTCATGCGGGACATGGTGCCAAAGAAGGCCCCCGTCCGCGTAAACGGACGGGGGCCTCGCGGGGGCGGGCGGAGCCCGTCAGAACAGCGACATCAGCCACGGCCCGAACGCGAGCAGCAGGCCGACGACGCCGGCCAGGATGGGCGTCATCGTGTCCTGCTGGCGCCGCAGGGCGTTGGCGCCCGCGACCAGAAGCCCGGCGACGGCGATGCCGATGACCGCCTTGACGACGAACGGAAGGCCCGTCGCCCACAGGAACAGGAACGCCAGGAACAGCGCCGCGCCGGCCAGCAGGCCGACGAGGACCTGGACGGCGAGCAGCCCGTACGACAGGGAGTCGTCCTCCCGCTGCGCCGGGCGGGCCGGGCGCGGGCGGGAGGCCGGGGCGGCTCCGGCGGCCGGCTCCTCCGGCTCCCCGGGCTCCTCCAGCTCCTCCGGCTCCTCGGCCCGCGGCAGGACGTCGGTGTGGGCGGCGGCCGCGGGCTCGGCGGCCTCCGGCTCGCCCGCGTCCGGCTCCTCGTCCGCGATGACGTCCTGGACGTCGGTGCGGGCCTCGCCCGGGGCCGGGTCCTCCGGCCGGGAGATGGACGTGACGGACTTCGGCGCCGGCTCGGGCTCGGCGGCCGGCTCGGGCTCGGCGGCTGGCTCGGGCTCCGGCTGCGCGGCGGGCGCCGGAGCGAAGACCCCGAGGGCCTCCTTCGCCATCGGGCCCGGCTCCGCGACGGGCTGAGACGAGGTCTCGGCGTCGTGCAGCGCGGTGAACGTGAAGGTGATCTCGCCGGTCTCGGGGATCTCCATGACCGGGGCCGGGGACACCGGCGTGGCCAGGGGGACGCCGGCGCGCATGCCGTGGTCGGAGACCGTCACGCGCGGGCGGGGCTCCGGGACCGGGGCGGGCGCGGGCTCGCCCGCTTCGTCGTCACGCACGGCCGCGGGCTCCGCGACGTCGGCCGGCTGCTCCGGCGCGGTCTCCTGCGGGTCCTGCCC
>JAEWGK010000153.1 GCA_023388385.1 Actinomycetes bacterium
ATCCCGTGCTGGCCGCGTGCCGGGAGGCGACGGCGCGGCTGCCGGCGTGCCGGGCTGCTCGGCTCCTCGAAACGCGCCCGGGGGTGGCGGATTCGGCGGATCTCGGCGCCCGTGGCCGCCGGAGCAACATCTCGGGGGCGGTCGTGCCCGTCCGCGGGTGGCGGCCCGGGCCAGGGGAGGGGCCGGCCGTGCTCGTCGACGACGTCCTGACGACGGGTGCCACGGCGGCGGAGTCGGTCCTCGTCCTCGCCTCCGCCGGGATCCGCCCCGCGGGGGTGATCGTGTTCGCGAGCGCCTGACCGGGGGTTGCGGATCGGAAAACCGGACATTTCGGGTTCGTGGCATCGGGGGTAACCGCACCTGTATTCTTGGGGTGCAAGTCACGCACGCCGTCGTGGACGACGCGGTCAATCCCGGCCGCGCTGTGCGGCGGCCATACCGGGAGGTAGGAAGCAAGTGTCGACGCCTGCTGACAACAACGAGGCCCTCAGCCCGAACGCCCAGGTGACCATCACCGGGCGCAACGTGGAGGTCCCGGACCACTTCGCCGAGCGCGTCAACGGCAAGCTCGCGAAGATCGAGCGCCTCGATCCCACCCTCACGTTCTTCCATGTGGAGCTGCAGCACGAGCCGAACCCGCGTCGCGCGGACCGCTCGGATCGCATCCAGATCACCGCCACCGGCAAGGGCCACCTGGCCCGCGCCGAGGCGAAGGAGGACAGCTTCTACGCCGCGCTGGAGTCCGCGCTGGGCAAGATGGAGCGGTCCCTGCGCAAGGTCAAGGCCCGCCGCAAGATCTCCCGCTCCGGGCACCGCGCCCCCATCTCCGTCGGCGAGGCCACGGCCGCCCTGGTCGAGGAGGCGCAGCAGGAGCCGGAGCCGAAGGCCGATCCGTACGAGGATCAGGTCCAGGACGCGCCGCTGGGCGCGGTCGTGCGCACCAAGGAGCACCCCGCCACCCCGATGAGCGTCGACGACGCCCTGTCGGAGATGGAGCTCGTGGGCCACGACTTCTACCTTTTCACCGACGAGGCGACCGGCCGCCCGTCCGTGGTGTACCGTCGCCACGCGTACGACTACGGCCTCATCTCCCTCGTCCCGGAGGACGAGGCATCGGAGTAGCTTCCGGCCGTCCACGACGGGCCCCCGCCACGGCTTGCGCCGGGCGGGGGCCCGCCGCCCTATACTCGTCACCTGAATCCCAGACAGACGTCCGCGCACCCGTCCGGACCTCCCGATCACGTAAGGGGTCGATTGCCCGTGTTCTCCCTCTCCAAGCTGCTGCGCGTCGGCGAAGGCCGCGCCGTCAAGCGGCTCAAGTCCATCGCCGACTCGGTCCTCGAGCTGGAGGACGAGTACGCGGACCTGAGCGACGGGGAGCTGAAGGCCAAGACCGAAGAGTTCCGCCGCCGCCTCGACGAGGGTGAGGACCTCGACGACCTGCTGCTGGAGGCCTTCGCCACGGCCCGCGAGGCGTCCTGGCGCGTCCTGGGCCAGAAGCACTACCCGGTGCAGATCATGGGCGGCGCGGCCCTGCACTTCGGCAACGTCGCGGAGATGAAGACCGGCGAGGGCAAGACCCTGACCTGCGTGCTCCCGGCGTACCTCAACGCCCTGGAGGGCAAGGGTGTTCACGTCGTCACGGTGAACGACTACCTGGCCAAGCGCGACGCGGAGTGGATGGGCCGCGTCCACCGTTTCCTGGGCCTGTCGACGGACGTCATTCTGTCCGGCATGCAGCCGTCGGAGCGCCGCGCGGCGTACGAGGCGGACATCACGTACGGCACGAACAACGAGTTCGGCTTCGACTACCTGCGCGACAACATGGCGCACCGCCTGGACGACCTGGTGCAGCGCGGCCACCACTACGCCATCGTCGACGAGGTCGACTCGATCCTCATCGATGAGGCTCGCACGCCGCTCATCATCTCCGGTCCGGCCGACGGCGACCCGCGCTGGTACCTGGCGTTCGCCAAGATCGTGCCGAGCATGCGCCGCGACATCCACTACGAGGTCGACGAGCGCAAGCGCACCATCGGCGTGCGCGAGGAGGGCGTGGAGCTGGTCGAGGATCAGCTGGGCATCGAGAACCTCTACGCGGCGGAGAACTCCCAGCTGGTCAGCTACCTCAACAACGCCCTGAAGGCGAAGGAGCTGTTCCAGCGCGACAAGGACTACATCATCCGCAAGGGCGAGGTCCTCATCGTGGACGAGTTCACCGGACGCGTCCTGGCCGGCCGCCGCTACTCCGAGGGCATGCACCAGGCCATCGAGGCCAAGGAGGGGGTGGAGATCAAGAACGAGAACCAGACGCTCGCGACCATCACCCTGCAGAACTACTTCCGCCTGTACGACAAGCTGGCCGGCATGACGGGCACCGCCGAGACGGAGGCCGCGGAGCTGCACCAGACGTACAAGCTGAACGTCATGCCGATCCCGCCCAACCGCCCGGACCAGCGCGTCGACCACTCCGACCTGGTCTACAAGACGCAGGAGGCGAAGTTCTACGCGGTCGTGGAGGACATCCAGGAGCGTCACGAGGCCGGTCAGCCCATCCTCGTCGGCACCGCGTCCGTCGAGATGTCGGAGTACCTGTCGAAGCTCCTGCAGCGCGCGCGGATCTCCCACAACGTGCTGAACGCGAAGCACCACGAGAAGGAGGCGGAGATCATCGCCCAGGCCGGCCGCCGGGGCGCCGTCACCGTCGCCACGAACATGGCCGGCCGCGGCACGGACATCGTGCTGGGCGGCAACCCGGACATCCTCGCCGACATCAACCTCCGCGATCGCGGGCTCGACCCGGTCGGTACGCCGGAGGAGTACGAGGCGGCGTGGGACGACGAGATCGCCAAGGTCCGCGCCGCCGCGGAGAAGGAGGCGGACGAGGTTCGCGAGCTCGGAGGCCTCTACGTCCTGGGCACGGAGCGCCACGAGTCCCGCCGCATCGACAACCAGCTGCGCGGACGCACGGCCCGCCAGGGCGATCCGGGCGAGACCCGCTTCTACCTGTCCATGCGCGACGAACTCATGGTCCGCTTCAACGGCCAGCGCATGGAGGCCCTCATGAACACCCTCAACGTGCCGGACGACGTGCCGATCGAGGCGAAGGTGGTCTCCAACTCCATCAAGAGCGTGCAGACGCAGGTGGAGAGCCAGAACTTCGAGATCCGCAAGAACGTCCTCAAGTACGACGAGGTGATGAACCAGCAGCGCAAGGTCATCTACGGCGAGCGCCGCCGCATCCTCGATGGTGAGGACCTGGGCGGCCAGGTCCGCGACATGCTGCACGACGTCGTCGGCGCGTACGTCGACGCCGCCACCGCCGACGGCTACGTCGAGGAGTGGGACCTGGACGAGCTGTGGAACGCGCTGGAGTCGCTCTACGGCCCGTCGATGCGCTGGCAGGACCTCGTCGAGGGCGACGAGTACGGCGCCCCGGGCGACCTGAAGTCCTCCGAGCTGCGCACGGCCGTGGAGACCGACATCGACGCGCAGTACGACGGCCTGGAGGAGATCGTCTCCTCCATCGGCGGCGAGGAGCAGATGCGGGGCATCGAGCGCCACACCATCCTCAACGTGATGGACCGCAAGTGGCGCGAGCACCTCTACGAGATGGACTACCTCAAGGAGGGCATCGGCCTCCGCGCGATGGCCCAGGCCGACCCGCTGGTCGAGTACCAGCGCGAGGGCTACGACATGTTCGTCGCGATGATGGACGGCATCAAGGAGGAGTCGGTCCGCCAGCTCTTCCTGGTCCGCCGTCAGCTGGAGCAGGCCCGTGCCCAGCAGGCCGCGCAGGAGGAGGCCCGCGCACAGGCCGCCGGCGACGTCACGGTCGAGGGCGACGCCCCCGCCGCCGAGCCGACCGCCGCGGAGAGGGCCGCCCTCGAGCCCGAGATCACCCGCGAGGAGGAGGACCGCCGCATGACGTTCTCCGGCCCGGGCGAGGACGGCTCCCCGACGGCGTCGACCGGCGACGCGCCCACCGGCAACCGTGCCGAGCGCCGCCGCCAGGAGAAGGCCGCGAAGAAGGAGCGCCGCGCCCGCCGCGGCCGCCACACGCGGTAGACGCGCGCCGTGCGCGGGGCCGTCGTCACGCACCTGCGGTCAGAGCAGGCGGAGCGAGACGACGGTCCAGCCTCCCCACGCGCCGCCGGCGGAATCGCGCTCGGCGGAGCCCGCCAGCGCCCGGACGCGATCGCCGTGCTGCCACGTGCCGACGAACCGGGCGCGATCGCCGCGCTCGGTGGCGTGGAGCGTGCGCAGCACGACGCCGGTGGGCTTCGCGCGGCGCAGGCGCGTGCGCAGGCCGCCGAGGACGCGGCGGCCGAGCGGCAACTTGGTCAGCACGGCCTCCCGGCGGCGGCCGCCGAGGACGTCGAACGTCGCGCCGATGATCGTGCGCAGGTGGCGGCGGGTCTCGGCGTCACAGCCGCTCATCCCGGGGCGCACGTCCCAGCGGGCCCGGGTGGCGGCGGTGCCGGTGCGGACGGTTGCGGCGCCAGCCGCCGTGACGGAATCGGCCCTGTCCACGCCGGTCGTGGCACCTGAGCCCCGCATGTCGTCAGCAGGGTGCGGCGGTGCTGGACGGCCGGCCGGGTGCGGATGTTGCGCCGGCGGCGAATGCGGCGCGGGTGCGGGCCGGATCTCGAGCCGACGCAGCAGTTCGAACCCGTCGGCGGGCACGAGCAGGACGTCCTCGGGCATGTCGGATTCCCCCTCCGATCGGGGCGCCCGCCCCCATGTTCCCCGCGGGCGCCGTCGGGGCGGATTCTGCCGGAAACGCCCGCGCATCGCACGCCGTCGGGCGTCTCCGCCGTTATTCTGTGGATATGCGAGGACTTGTCGTGGATTACTGCGGGGTGCTGGACGGCACCGACGAGGAGCGGGAGCGCTGGCGCGCTCTCCTGGCCGCCGCCCGCGCCAACGGCGTGGCGACGGCCGTGCTGTCGAACAACCCGGGCGGCTCCGAGGGCGCGCCCGTCCGCGCGCTGGAGGAAGAGGGCGTCGTCGACGTCGCCGTCCTGTCCGGCGAGGTCGGCGCGGAGAAGCCCGAGCCCGAGGTGTTTGACGTCGTCGCGGAACGCCTGGGCCTGCCGGTGAAGGACTGCGTGCTGGTCGACGACTCGATCGTCAACATCCACGGCGCGGTGGAGCACGGCATGGTCGGCGTTTTCTACCAGCAGTTCGACCGGGCCGTCGTGGAGATCACCGGCCTGTTCGACCTGGAGGGCGAGTTCTAGTGGCCGTCCTCCGCGTGTACGTTCCCGCCACGTTCGGGATGCTGCGCGAGCTGCTCGACGACGGCGAGGTGACGCCCCGCAACGGCTGGGGCTTCGCGCTGACCCCGGCGCTGCGTGGCTTCTTCGAGTCGGGCGACGACGAGGAGCTCGCCGATGTCGCCTTCACCGACGCGGCCCGCACCTCGCTGCGCCTGCTGTCCGAGCACGATGGACCGTTCCCGCACCGGCGCGTCGTCATCGCCGCCGACGTCGAGGCGGAGCCGGAGCCGGACATGGGCGAGGCCGTCGTCCGCATCGCCGGCGTCGTGCCGCGCGATGCCGTCGCCGCCGTCCACGTCGACCTTGCGCAGGCGGAGCCGCTTGTGGAGAAGGCCGTCGCCGTCGTCGACGCCGCTGACCTGGGGGACGAGGATGCCGAGCTGACCGTCGGCGATGCCCTCGAGCACGAGCTCGCCTGGTACGCGCCGCAGGAGCTGCCCATGCTGGTGGAGCTGCTCTAGGCCGGCGGCGGGGGTTAACGCGCTTTAGCGGGAGGAACGGGTCGCAATCCGGGCCCAGAACCCTGGTTGCTTGACCTGTTCCTCCCGCTAAAGCGCGTTAACCCCCCCAGCAGGTGTGCGCGGTGCCGGGGCGACGAGGTGTGCCGAGGAGCGATGGTGCTGATGGTGTCCGTGGTGCCGGTGTGGTGAGGTGCCGCCGGCGGGAACTGGAGTGCCGGCGGGAGGCGGCGTGGCGGGAACCGGAGCGCCGGCGGGGGGCGGCGTGGCGGGAACCGGAGCGCCGGCGGGGGGCGGCGTGGCGGGGGTGCTGGATGCCGGAGGAAGCGCATTTTTTGCCACATGCGCTACGGGACCGTAGGCTACGTGACCGTAAGTTAATCCCGAGCCGAAGGGACCCTGCGACGGTGACCATCCTCGACCGCGTGCGCGGCGCCCTCACGGGCCTGTCGACGCCGCTGCTGCCGGACGACTACACGCGCCTGCTGCACCCGCTGTGGACCCGGCGCGAGCTCCGCGGCCAGATCGTTTCGGTGACGCGCCAGGGCCCCGACGTTGCGGACCTCGTCATCCGCCGCGGCCCCGGGGTACCGGCGGATTTCCGGCCGGGCCAGCACATCGGCATCGGCGTGCGCGTCGACGGCCGCTTCGTGTGGCGCTCCTACTCGCTGACCAACGCCCCGGATCCGGTCGCGGGCACCGGCGGGCGCGGACTCCGCACGCGCGGCGGCACGGGCGACGGCCACCTGCGCATCACCGTCAAGGCGCAGCATGAGGGCCGGCTGTCGCGCCACCTCGTCGCCCACGCAAAGCCCGGCACCGTCGTGCGTCTGGCGGCCCCCGCCGGTGACTTCCATCTGCCGGACCCGGTCCCGGAGAAGCTGCTGTTCATCACGGCGGGTTCGGGCATCACGCCTGTCATCTCGATGCTGCGCTACCTGGACCGCCGCCACGGGCCGGGCGACGGCCCGGACGTCGTCCACCTCCACTCGGTGCGCGACGACTCGGGGCTGCTCTTCCGCGACGAACTCCGCGAGCTTGCCGACCGCCGCCCCGAGTACCGGCTCATCGTCCGCCGGACGGCGGAGGAGGGGCGTCTGGCGGCGGGGGACGTCGCAAGGTACGTCCCGGATCTGGAGGATCGCGTCGCCTACGCCTGCGGCCCCGGGCCCATGCTCGACGAACTCGAGGCGGCGATCCCGGGCCTGCGCACCGAGCGCTTCACGCTCGACCGCGGCTCCGTCGACGCGCAGGGGGGCCGCGTGACCATCCCCGGCCGCGCGGAGATCGAGGTCGACGGCGCTACGACCATCCTCGAGGCCGGCGAGAACGCCGGCGTCCAGCTGCCGTACGGCTGCCGCATGGGCATCTGCGCGACGTGCGTGCGGCAGCTGGCCGACGGTCACGCCCGGGACATCCGCACGGGCGAGACCCACGGCCCCGGCGAGCGCATCCGCGTGTGCGTGTGCGTGCCCGCCGGCGACCTCACGCTGGAGGCGTGACGACGCGCCCCGCACTGCCCTCGGCCGCACCCCGCGGCCGGGCGGGCACCCCGACCCACGACGACCGCGGCGGACGCCGCGTGAACCAGGAGGACCACAGGACATGGCCATTTCGGACATCCGGTCGTACTCGCACCTGACGGAGGCCGACGTCGCCGCCATCGGCGCGCGGTTCGACGAGATAGAGCGGGAGATCCGCGAGGATCTCGGCCCGCGCGACGCCCGGTACATCCGCACTCTCATCCGCGTCCAGCGGGGTCTCGAGGTCGCGGGGCGCGTGGCGCTCATGGTGCCGCGTTCCCGCGTGGCGTGGTGGGGCGGTGCGGCGTCGCTGTCTCTGGCGAAGATCCTCGAGAACCTCGAGATCGGCCACAACACCATGCACGGCCAGTGGGACTGGATGAACGACCCGGAGATCCACTCCGCGACGTGGGAGTGGGATAACGCGTGCCCCGCGGGCGGCTGGAAGCACTCGCACAATTTCGTGCACCACAAGTACACCAACGTGCTGGGCATGGACAACGACGTCGGATACGGCATCCTGCGCGTGACCCGAGAGAAGCGGTGGACGCCGCAGCACCTGCTGCAGCCGGTGACCAACATCGTGCTCGCGTCGCTGTTCCAGTGGGCCGTCGCGTTCTATGACGTGGAGCTCGGCCGCGTCGCGGCGGGGAAGAAGTCGTGGGCGGAGGCGAAGCCGCAGCTGATGGAGGTCTTCGCGAAGTCCGGCCGCCAGGTGCTCAAGGACTACGTCCTGTTCCCCCTGCTGGCCGGCCCGCGCTACGCGGAGGTGGCGAAGGCCAATGCGGTGGCGAACTACGTCCGGTCGGTGTGGGCCTACGCCGTCATCTTCTGCGGGCACTTCCCGGACGATGCGGAGACCTTCACGAAGGAGCAGTATCGCACCGAGAACCACAACGAGTGGTACCTGCGGCAGATGCTCGGCTCCGCGAACTTCCGCGGTGGGTTCCTGCTGTCGGTGCTCTCCGGCAACCTGAACTACCAGATCGAGCACCACCTGTTCCCCGACATGCCGTCCAACCGGCTGGCGGAGGCCTCCGTCAAGGTCAGGCAGCTGTGCGAGGAGTACGACCTGCCGTACAACACCGGCAGCTTCCCGGCGCAGTTCCTCCAGGTCCAGCGGACGCTGCTGAAGCTGTCGCTGCCCAACCGGTTCCTCGTCGCCGACCCGGACAACGCGCCGGAGGTGCGCTCCGAGGCGGCGTTCGCGAAGCACCCGGAGGTGGAGGCGCGCCTCGACGCGAACGCCAGCCCGCGCCGCGGCCTGCGCACCGGGCTGCGGATGCTGAAGGCGCTGCGGCCGGGGTTGCGGGAGATCGTCGACGCCTACACGGGCCGGTCGACGAGGCGGCGCCGCCCGGTCGGCGAGACGGGCGCGGCGCAGGCGGCGCCCGCCGCCGTCAGTGCAGCATCCGCTGCCCGGTGATGCGGCCCCAGTCCATGTTCAGCAGCACGCGCATGACGACGGCGGTGGCCGCCGCCGTCGCCGCGGCGAAGAACAGCGGCAGGTAGGCCGACGACGGCTGTCCGGTGAACTCCACGACGACGACGAGGGCGAACAGCGGCGCCGCCATCGTCGTCGACAGGAACGCCGCCGCGCCGATGATGGCGAACGCCGCCGGCGTCACTCCGGGCAGCATGGGAGCCAGTGCGGCGCCGAGCAGGTAGCCGAGCAGGGCGCCGAGGCTGAAGCCCGGCGTCAGGACGCCGCCGACCGCGCCCGAGCGGAGCGTGACGACGACCGCCGCGAACTTTCCGGCGGTCAGCGCCGCGATGAGGAGCAGCCCGGGATCCTGCTGCAGCACGAGCGTTGCGGCGTTGCGGCCGTTGCCCAGCACCCACGGCAGCCAGATGGCGATGACGCCGACGACGGCGAATGCCAGCGGCAGCTGCCACAGCACTCCCTGCGACGGCGCGTTGTCCTCCGCCCACGCGATGATGCGGCGGAAGCCGACGCCGAGTGCGCCGCAGACCACGCCGAGCGCAATGCCGGCGATGATCGTGTTCAGGCTGCCGTCGACCGGCATGGGGGAGTACAGGGGGCCGTGGCCGACCATGAGGCCGGAGACGGTCGTCGCCACGCCCGAGCAGGCGAGCACGACCATGACCGCGCGCATGGTGATGGCGGACAGGAGGATCTCCAGCGAGAAGACCGCCCCGGCCAGGGGGATCTGGTAAATCGCGCCGAGGCCCGCGCCGGCCGCGGCGGCGACGAGGATGCGGGTCGTCTCCGCGTCGAGGCCGAGGCGCGACGACAGCTGGGAGGCGACCATCGCGCCCTCCTCGCGAGGCGCGTTCTCGCGGCCGACGGACGCGCCGGCGGCGACCGTGGCCATCTGCAGGACGACGTTGGCCGTGGTCTCGACGACCGGCAGCCGGGAGCCGGACATGCCGTCCTCCACGGGCAGCACGGGGCGACCCCAGCGGCGCAGCGCCCACCACGCGGGCCCCGCGATGAGGCCCGCGACGGTGATGCCGATGAAGCGCTGCTGCCACGTCGTGCCGTCGACAACGAGGGGCATCTGGCCCTCGTGGTGGCCGTAGACCACGGTCTCGATGCCGTGGAGCGCCGCCATGAGCGCGGCGGCGGCGAGTCCGGTGGCGACGCCGACGACGAACGTCAGGACGACCAGCCGGATGAGCTCAGTCCCTTTCAATGCCCAGCTCCCAGTCCTCGTTGTCCGAGATGGCGTGCAGCAGGCCCCGGACCGCCATCGCGCGGCGGTGGGCGACGCCCTCCAGCGTGTCGAGGCGGCATTCGGGGTCCGCGGGCGGGCCGAGGTGCGTGCAGCCGCGGGGGCAGTCCGCGATCACTTCGGCGAGGTCCGGGAACGCGCCCAGGACGGTGTCGGGGGTGACGTGGGCGAGCCCGAAGCTGCGGATGCCCGGGGTGTCGATGATCCAGCCGCCGCCGGGCAGCGCCAGCGCCACCGACTGCGTGGACGTGTGGCGGCCCTTGCCGACGCCGCTGACCGCGCCGGTTTCCCGGTTCGCGTCCGGCACCAGGCGGTTGACCAGCGTCGACTTGCCGACGCCGGAGTGGCCCACCAGCGCCGTGACCCGGCCGGCGACAACGTCGAGGACCGGGTCCAGGGGGTCGTCGACGCCGCAGACGATGATGGGCAGGCCGAGGTCCGCGAACTCTGCGGAGAACTCCGCGGGATCGGCCAGATCCGACTTGGTCAGGCACAGGATCGGCTCGACGCCGCCGGCGTAGGCGGCGACGAGGGCGCGCTCGACGAATCCGGTGCGCGGCGGCGGGTCGGCGACGGCGGTGACGATGAGGAGGCGCTCGGCGTTGGCGACGACGATGCGCTCGTACGGGTCCGTGTCGTCCGCGGTGCGGCGCAGCACGGAGGAGCGCTCCTCCAGCCGCACGATGCGGGCCAGCGTGCCCTCGCGGCCGGAGACGTCGCCGACGACGCCGACCCGGTCGCCGACGACGATGGTGGTGCGCCCGAGCTCCCGGGCGCGCATGCAGGTGACGGTGACGCCGTCGATGACGACGCCCCAGCGGCCGCGGTCCTTCGTGACCACGGTGCCGAGTTTTGCGTCGCGGTGCTTCGGGCGGTCCTTCGTCCGCGGGCGCGAGCCCTTGCCGGGCCGGACGCGCACGTCCGACTCGTCCCAGTCCCGGCGTCGGCGGCTCAGCTCCGGTCACCCCCGTCCGCGGGGACGACGGGGCGGTCGAGCATGGCGGCCCACATCATCTCGAAGCCGGGGAGGGTCTTGGAGGTCGTGGCGATGTCCTCCACCCGCGTGCCGGGCACGGCCAGGCCGATGATGGCGCCGGCGGTCGCCATGCGGTGGTCGTGGTAGGAGCGCCACACGTCCGCGTGGAGCGGGCGCGGGCGGATGAGCAGCCCGTCCTCCAGCTCCTCGGCGTCGCCGCCGAAGCGGTTGATCTCTGCGACGAGGGCGGCCAGCCGGTCGGTCTCGTGGCCGCGCAGGTGCGCGATGCCGGTCAGCCGCGACGGGCCGTCGGCCAGCGCGGCGAGCGCCGCGACGGTCGGGGTGAGCTCGCCGACGTCGCCCATGTCGATGTCCAGGCCGGTGAGCCGCTCCGGGCCGGTCACGACGAGGTCCAGCTCGTCGCCGCGGGGCTCCAGCACGGCCCTGCAGCCCATGCCGAGGAGGATGTGGCGGATGCGGTCGCCGGGCTGGGTCGTGTATTTCGGCCAGCCAGGGATGCGCACGGCGCCGCCCGTGACCGCGGCGGCGGCGAGGAACGGGGTTGCGTTGGACAGATCCGGCTCGATCCGCCAGGTCCGGCCCTTCACCTCCTGGTGGCCGATGCGGAAGGTGCCGCGCGCCGGCTCGTCCACCGCGACGCCGGCGTCGCGGAGCATGGCGACGGTCATGTCGATGTGCGGCCGGGACGGCACGTTGCCGATCTGCCGCAGTGTCAGGCCCTTCTCGAAGGTCGGGGCGGCCAGCAGCAGGGCGGAGATGAACTGGGACGACGCGGAGGCGTCGACCTCGACCTCGCCGCCGAGCGGGCCGGAGGGGTTGACGGTGAACGGCAGGCGGTCGCCCTCGACGTCGGCGCCGAGCTCCCGCAGGGCGCCGAGCACCGCGCCCATCGGCCGGACGCGGGCGGTCGCGTCGCCGTCGAAGAACACGGAGCCCGTCGCGGAGGCGGCCACCGGCGGCAGGAACCGCATGACCGTGCCGGCCAGGCCGCAGTCGATGGCGGCGCCGTGCAGGACGTGGGGTTCCACCCGGAGGGTGCGATCGGGGGTGCCGGTGTACTCGGAGCGGTCGTCGATGACCGTGCCCATCGCCGCCAGCGCGCCCGCCATGAGGTCCGTGTCACGGGAGCGCAGGGCGCCGACGAGCGTCGACGGCGTCGACGAGATCGCGGCGAGCACCAGGGCGCGGTTCGTGATCGACTTGGAGCCGGGGACGGAGACCGTTGCGGAGACGGGCCCCTCGGCCGCCGGCGCAGGCCAGGTCTGGGGGGTCGGGGAGGAAGCCACGCCCTCCATTATGGAGGATGGGGGACATGTGCGGCCGATTCACGTCCTTCACCGTCGCCGAGGCCCTCGCGCGGGATGCGGGGACCCTGCCCGGCGTCGGCCCCGTCGAGGTCAGGGCGCGTGCGCCCGAGCGCTGGAACGTCTCGCCGACGCAGCCCGCGCAGATCATCATCCCCCGCGACGACGCCCCCGGGTCCCTCCTCGTCGGCGCCCGCTGGGGCCTGGTCCCGCACTGGGCCCGGGAGATCCCCACGGTGCCCCTGTTCAACGCGCGCGGGGAGACGGCCGCGTCGAAGCCGTCGTTCCGCGACGCGGTGCGGCGCAGCCGGTGCCTGGTGCCCGTCGACGGATGGTACGAGTGGCGCGACCGCGTCCCCCACCTGGTCACGGGGAAGGGGCCCCTCTACATGGCCGGGCTGTGGTCGGCGTGGGGCGGCATGTACACGGCCACCATCGTGACGACGGCCCCCGTCGGACGCCTGGCCGCCCTCCACGACCGGATGCCCCGCGTGCTTGCGCGTGGCGACGCCGGGACGTGGCTGCGCGGGGAGCTGGACGACGTCGCGGCACTCATGCTGCCCCCGGCGGAGGAGGAGATCGCGGGCCTGCGCATCCACCCGGTCGGCCGGGCCGTCGGCAACGCCGCCGCGGAGGGCCCGGAGCTGGCCGAGCCCGCGGGACCGGAGGGGATCGCCGGGGAGTAGCGGAGCCGGGCCGCGGGCGAGCCGGGAGGCGGTGCGCCCGGGGCGCCGTCACGCGACGGCTACGCGCACACGGGGGCGAACGTGGCGCCGGCGAGCTCCGCGAGGTCGGCGGGGGCGAGCTCCAGATCCAGGCCGCGCCGACCCGCCGAGACGAACACCGTGGCGTGGTCACGGGCGGAGGCGTCGATGACCGTCGGCAGGCGGCGCTTCTGGCCCAGCGGCGAGATGCCGCCGACGACGTAGCCGCTGGAGCGCTGCGCCGCCGCGGGGTCCGCCATCGCCGCCTTCGATGCGCCGAACGCGCGGGCGCACGCCTTGAGGTCCAGCCGCCGCGGCACCGGCACGACGGCGACGGCCAGGCCGGTGCGGCGGCCGGACAGCTCGACGACCAGGGTCTTCAGCACCCGGTCGGGGACGATGCCGCGTTCGGCGAGGATCCCCGCGGCCTCCTCCCCGAAGTGGTCGGTGTCCCCGTGGCCGAGGTCGTGGACGAGGTGATCGACGCCCGCCGCGCCGCAGGCGGCGATGGCCGGGGTGGCGGCCCCATGTGCGCCGCCTGCGCCGGCGCGGCCGCGGGTCCTGCGTGACATGGCCTCCGTTGTACCGCATAGACTGGACCGCGTGACCGGAGAGACTGCGGTGGCGCGGACGGACGACGGCGCTGGTGAGCTGCTGGAGCGGTTCGAGCGGGAGGCGATGCCGCTCATCGACCAGCTCTACGGCGCCGCGCTGCGCATGACGCGCAATCCCGCGGACGCGGAGGACCTGGTCCAGGAGACGTACATGAAGGCCTTCCAGGGCTTCCGGTCGTACAAGCCGGGCACGAACCTGAAGGCGTGGCTGTACCGCATCCTCACGAACCAGTACATCTCCACGTACCGCAAGAAGCAGCGCCGCCCGGCGGAGTACGCCACCGACGAGTTCACGGACTCGCAGTTCGCGGAGCAGGCGTCGCACCAGTCCACGGGCCTGCGGTCCGCGGAGGTGGAGGCGCTGGCGACGCTGCCCGACGAGAAGATCCGCGACGCGCTCATGGACCTCAACGAGGACTACCGCATGGTCGTCTACTACGCCGACGTCGAGGGTCTGCCGTACAAGGAGATCGCCGAGATCATGGACACGCCCATCGGCACGGTGATGTCCCGGCTTCACCGTGGAAGGAAAAAGCTCCGCGAGGCGTTGCGGGGAGTGGCCGAGGAACGCGGAATCATCGAACGGGAGGACCGGGCATGAACGGCGGAGGTGGACGCTGCGGGCGCTGCGGGCACTGCGACGAGGTCCGGCGCAGGCTGTGGAGCCTCCTCGACGGCGAATGCGACGTCGAGGAGGCCCGCGCGCTGCGCATGCACATCGCCACCTGCCCCGAATGCACCGAGTGCGTGGGCAGCGAGGAGGCGCTGCGCCGGCTGCTGCGCCGCTGCTGCCGGCAGGAGGCGCCCGTCGAGCTGCGCCGCCGCATCTCCGCCCGCATCCGCGTCACGTACCTGCGGGGGGCGTGAGCGCAGGGTCCGCCGGCGGGGTGCATGACGACGGGGCCCCGGGACCGTGATGGTCCCGGGGCCCCGTCGTCACGCTCCCGGTGTATCAGGAGTTGGGGCGCTTGCCGTGGTTCGCGCTCTTCTTGCGGCGGTCCTTGCGCTTGCGGCCACGCTTGCTCATCGTGTGCTCCTCGTTGGTCGGTGGGAATCGTCGATTCAGGAACGCTACCAGTTAGACGGTGGCGCGGGTGCGGCGGGTGCGGCCGCGGTTGCGGCGGCGCTTCAGCGCGCGGCGCTCGTCCTCGGACATGCCGCCCCAGACGCCGGCGTCCTGGCCGGTCTCGAGGGCCCAGGCGAGGCACTGGGAGGTGACGGGGCAGCGGTTGCAGACGACCTTGGCCTTCGCGATCTGGGCGAGGGCGGGGCCGGAGTTTCCGACCGGGAAGAAGAGCTCGGGATCCTCGTTGCGGCAGATGGCCTCGTGGCGCCAATCCATGACTGTTACTCCTATGGGGTGAAAGCGGGGTCGTGGATCCGGCGGGCGCGGCTCGACGCGGTACGCGCGCCGCGGCATGGAGGATGGCCGCGCCCTCATGACACGGCCGTGGTTCCGCCCCCCGAATCCATGCGGGGGTGACGGCTGGTCCCCCCGTTCGTGGTCTGAACGCGATGATGGCACGCCAATGGACGGCGGTAAAGGGCTATCGGCGAAAAAGTGCCGAATGTCACACGGAAGTGAATTCCCGGTTACAAGGCCAGGTGGCGGAGGGGCTTCGTCCGCCGCGCGAGCGAGTCGAGGACGCGGCGCCACCACGGGACATCCGGATCAGAAGAGTTCGCGAAATCCAAATCCGGATCGGGGGCGACCATTCGGAGCGCCCCGGGCACCGCCTCCACCGTCACGGAGGTGCGCTCTCCCCTGGCCTCGCCGTCCACCTGGAACTTCAGCGGGCGCGGGGATGAGAGCTCGATGCGGGTCACGTCGTCCAGCCGCATCTGCCGGTGCTCGATGCTCTTCGACTGCCACGGAAACAGCACGACGCCGGCCAGGCGCAGCATGGCCAGCAGGCCCCGTACGCCGGTCAGCGACGTCAGCGCCCACACGCCGAGGCCCGTGTCCAGGCGCGTGCCCGGGTTGGTGATGACGGGCAGCAGGCCCAGGAACGTCCACGGGTTCGAGTTGGAGACCACCAGCATCGGCACGTCGCGGGCGAACTCCTCCCCGTCGACGACGGCGGTGATCTCCGGCGGGTTGCGGCGGATGCGCAGCCACGCGCCGATGACGGTGGGCACGTAGCGGATCGGGTTGGCGCGCACGCCCTCCGAGCGCAGGTCGTCCATCGTCGTGATGACGTCCGCGTCGACGCCCATGCCCGTGTTCACCGTGAACCACTGACCGGCGGTGCGGCCCAGCGTGATGTCGCGGTGCGTCCCCTGCGCGATGAGGCCGGCCAGGACGCCGGCGGCGAGCTTGGGCTCGCGCGGCAGGCCCAGGGCCCCGGCCAGGACGTTCGCGCTACCCGTCGGCACGACGGCGACGGCCGGCAGCTCGTCGGGGTGGCGCGGGTCGTCGCCCAGCAGGCCGTTGATCGCCTCGTTGACCGTGCCGTCGCCGCCGACGCAGATGACGACGTCGACGTCGTCGCGCGTCAGGCCGCGGCACATCTCCGTGGCGTGGCCGGCGTAGGCGGTGTAGCGAGCCTCGATGTCGAGCCCGGGCGCGGCCATGAGCTCGGGGATCAGGCGGGCCATGAGGTGGTGGGTGAGCGACGTCGAGTTCGGGTTCGAGATGAGGAGCGCTCGCACGCGTCCCACCTTAGCGGGATAAGGTTGGGTTCCGTGACCCCGACCAAATCCGTGAAAGCCGCGCCGCCCGCCCCCCGCACCGTCATCGCGGGGGCCTGGATCGGCATCCTCGAATGCGCGATCGGCCTTGGCTACGGCGTGCTCGTCATCGTCCGCGACCTGCGGGGATTCGAGGATCCGGGCGCGGTCATCTCCGGCTGGGGGACGGGCCTGTGGTTCCTCATCATCTTCGGCGCGGTGCTCGCGGGCGCCGTCATGCTGCTGCGTGGCCGCAGGTGGGGCCGCGGGCCCATCGTCATGCTCAACCTGTGCACCCTCGGTGTCGCCTACTACATGGCGACGTCCCATGCGTGGCTCCTCGCCGCCGTCACCGGCCTGGTGTCCCTGCTCGCGCTGTACTGCATGTTCAACCCCCGGGCGGTGCACTGGGCCGCCGACGCCTACGGGCGCTGACGGCGTGGACCGTCCATGATGGCGCCCCGGCCGACGCCGTCGGCCGGGGCGCCTCCGCATGCCTAAGGGGCCGGGGGAGCGGCGGGCAGAGCCGGGGCGGGGGCGGGCGGTGCCGCAGGGGCCGCGGGAAAGGGGGCGGGCACGGGCACCGTTGGCACGAGCCCGGCGATCTCGCCCGGCCGGCGCTCCACGACGGCGGAGCCGACGACGCGCAGATCGGTGCGGCCGTCCGGCCTGGTCACCGGGATGGTGCGGACGATGGCCCCGGTGGCGGGGTCCGTCACCGCGATGCCGCCGCGCACCGGGACGAGCAGGTGCCCGCCCCACAGGTCCCCGACGCCGATGGCGTGCGGCACGCGGGCGACCTCGCGGAGCGCCGTCGACTCGAAGACGACCAGCTGATCGCCGGTGAACCACAGCGACCACGGGCCGGCCTGGCGCAGCGCGGACGGGTCGGCGGCGCGCGGCGGGGAGCCCTCCGGCCGCGCGCCGATGCGGCTTGCGTCGGGCCGGTAGCCCAGCAATTCGCCGCCGGCGCGGACGACGACCCCGCCGGAGGCCACGGCCACCAGGTGGGCCCCGTCGGCCACGGAGACGTCGCCGGTGATTTCCGGCTCGTCGGACTCCTCCGGCACGGCCTTCTGCATCACCAGCCGCGTCTCGTCCCCGCAGTCGACGATCACCGCCAGCAGATCGCCGTCGCCGCGGGCGTCGGCCATCCGGCACCCCGCGTACGGCTGCGCGCCCGGGCGCACGGGGGTTTCCTCGGAGCCGAATCCGACGGTGCGCACCAGGTCGCCGCGCCACAGCTCCACGAACCGCCCCGAGCGCACGCCCAGGCGGGTGCCGCCGTGGACGGGGACGACCTCATCGCCGGCGAGGGAGCGCCGGGTGGCGCCGTAGGAGCCGTCGTCAAGCGAGAGCCCCGTGACCTCGCCGCAGCCCGACTGGCCGCGGAACACGGCCGCGGCGCGGGTGCCTTCGGCGAGCACGGCGCACAGCGGCATGCCCTCGCGGCGGTAGGACCAGGCGACGTCGCCGGTGGCGGGCACGACCGCTTCGACGCCGTCGGTACCCGGCACGAGGGCGACCGGCCCCTCCGCGACGTCGGCGGGCACGTTGGCCGCGGGGCGCGACCAGGCC
>JAEWGK010000276.1 GCA_023388385.1 Actinomycetes bacterium
GGTCCGGGACCCGCGGCGGCGCGCCGGCGGCTCGTCGTCGCGGTGGTAGCGGCGGTCGCGATCGTGGCGCTCGTGGCGCCCGTCGTCGGCCGGCGCGAAGTCGCGGATGCCGCCACGGCCATCGTCCAGGCGATCGGAGCCCTCGTCGACGGCGGTGACCGGCGGGCCGAAGCGCCGCGGCCGACGGGACTCCGCCAGGCGGCGGCGGTCGGCGGCCGCCGGGTCGTACGGCTCCGGCTCGCGCAGGCGGAACCAGAAGTCCGGCCGTGGCATGCCGTTGTTGCGCATCGCGGAGACCGCCTCCGGCTCGTGCCGGGCGCACGTCGCCAGCAGGCCCATCGTCATCAGCGTGACGACGATGGACGTGCCGCCCGCGGAGATGAGCGGCAGCTGCAGGCCCGTCACCGGCAGCAGGCCGACGACGTAGCCGATGTTGATGAACGCCTGGACGACCGTCGCGGCCGTCAGCGTGCCGGCCAGCAGCCGCAGAAACGGGTCCGCCTGTTTCGCCGAGATGCGCAGGCCCACCCAGCCCAGCAGGGCGTACAGCAGGATGACCAGCGCGGCGCCCATGAAGCCCAGCTCCTCGCCGATGATGGCGAAGATGAAATCGTTCTTCGCCTCCGGCAGGTAGAACCACTTCGCCCGCGACTGGCCCAGGCCCACGCCCAGGAACGAGCCGTCCGCCAGGGACAGCAGGCCCTGGTACGACTGGTAGCCCGCGCCCTGCGTCTCCGGGAAGCGGCCCATGAGGGTGTCCAGGAACACGGAGATGCGGGCGGAGCGGAAGCCCTCCACCGCCGTCGCCACGGCGACGACGGCGACGCCCAGGCCGATGATCCAGACGAGGACGTGCCGCGGCAGGCCCGCGAACCACGCCAGGGCGGCGACGACGACCATGATCGACGCCGTCATGCCCAGGTCGCGCTGCACGAGCACCAGGCCGAGCACCACGACCGCGCCGACCGCGAGGAGGCCAAACAGCTCGACGATGGACGTCGCCGTGCGCAGCTTGTCCGCCACGACCTTCGAGCCCCACAGCGCCAGCGCGAGCTTCGCCAGCTCCGACGGCTGGATGCTCACCGGGCCGACGTCGAGCCACGACTGCGCGCCCGTGGTCTCCAGGCCGACGCCGATGATCAGCACCAGCACCAGCAGCACCAGCGAGAGGAGCAGCGCGGGCGTCGCCAGCCGTCGGATGGTGGAGATGCGCAGCCGCAGCGCCACCCACATGCCCAGCAGGCCGACGGCGGCCATTGCCGCCTGGCGCAGGAACGTGCCCCAGACGTTGCCGGCGGCGCCCGCGTCCGCCATCGACGACGACAGGACCATGATCAGGCCGATGCCGGCCAGCAGGAACGTCACGCCCAGCAGCAGCGTGTAGTCGAACAGCGGGCGGCTGGTCCAGTCGGCCAGCCGCGCGGCAAGGCCCTCATGGCGGGGATCAACGCCCGAGCGGCCGCCACGGCCGCCGCGAGCGTCGCCGGCGCCACCGGGTCCTCCCCCGCGGCCGGGCCGGACGGGGCGCGCGGGGGCGCTCACGCCCGCTCCTCCGCCGCCAGCGCCCGCGCGGCGGCGGCGAACATGTCGCCGCGCTGCGCCATGCCCGTGAACATGTCCAGGCTGGCGGCCGCCGGCGCGAGCAGGACGACGTCGCCCGGCTGCGCGGCGCGGGCCGCCGCGTCGACGGCGGCGCCCATCGCCGCGGCCGGGTCGGTGTCCTCGATGACGGTGACCGGCACCCCGGGCACGCGGGAGGCGAGGGCCTCCGCGATGAGCGGGGCGTCGCAGCCCACCAGGACGGCGGCGCGCATGCGGTCGCCGTGGTCGTCGATCAGGCCGGTGACGTCGGCGCCCTTCAGCTGGCCGCCGGCGACCCAGACGATGCCGTCGTGGCCGCGCAGCGCCGCGTCCGCGGCGTGGGGGTTGGTGGCCTTCGAGTCGTCGATCCAGTCGACGCCGCCGGCGGAGTGGACGACCTGCCCGCGGTGCGGGCTGACGGTGAACGCCGCCAGCGCCGCCGCGATGTCACCGACCGGAACGCCCACCGACCGTGCGAGGGCGGTGGCGGCCAGGGCGTCGAGGACGCCGGCGGGGCCCGGCGGCGAAATGCCGGCGACCGGGGCGACGTCGACGCCGGCGGAGCCCTCCGGGGCCGGGGAACCGTCCTCGCCGAAGGCGCGGTCGACGATGCGGCCGTCGCGGACGCCGACCTCGCCCGCGGCGGGTTCGCCGGCGGTGAAGGCGACGGCGCGCGGGGCCAGCCCCCCGGTGGCGCGCAGCGCCTCGAGGCGGCGGAGCACCTCCGCATCGTCGGCGCCATACACCGCGATCCCTCCAGTCAAGGCAATAGCCTTGTCGGTGGCGTAGCTGTCGAAGGAGCCGTGCCAGTCGATATGGTCCTCGGCAAGGTTGAGCAGCGCCCCGGCCTCCGGGGCGACGCCCGGAGCCCAGTGCAGCTGGAAGCTGGACAGCTCCGCGGCGAGGACCTCCACGCGCGGCTCGGCGGTCAGCGCGTCGTGGAGCGCAACGCCGATGTTGCCGACGGCGCGTCCGCGGTCGCCGAGCATGGCGGCGAGCATCGCCGTGGTCGTCGTCTTGCCGTTGGTGCCCGTGACGACGAGCCAGGTGCGCGGTGCGCCCCACGTTCCGGCGGCGTCGGCGGCGCGGGCGAGCGCCACCTCGCCCAGCACCGGCACCCCGGCGTCGGCGGCGGCGGCGAGCAGCGGCGAGTCCGGGCTCCAGCCCGGGGACGTCAGCACGATGGCCGCGCCGGGGAGCAGGTCCATCGCCTCCGCGACGGAGGCGGTCGCCCCGCCGCAGCGGGCGGCCACGGCAGCGGCGCGGTCCGCGGCGTCGTCGACGACGATCACGTCCGCGGCGCCGAGGTCGGCGAGCATCGCGCTAATGCCGGCACCGGAGACGCCGGCGCCGGCCACGAGCACGCGCCCGGAGCGGGCCAGCGCCACCGGGTCGATGCCGGCACGGGCGACGGCGTCGGCGGCGGCGGCCTCCGCGGCCTCCATCGCCGCGGCGGCGCGGGCGCCGGCGGGGGTCGGATCCTGGATCACGAGAACACGCCTCCCTTGACCGCCCAGTCCGCATAGAACAGGGCGAAACCGATGACGTTGAAGATGGCGGCCAGCACCCAGAAACGGATGACGACGGTGGTCTCCGCCCAGCCGGCCTGCTCGAAGTGGTGATGGATGGGCGCCATGCGGAACACGCGCTTGCCCGTCGACTGGAACACCGCGACCTGGATGACGACGGACAGCAGCTCCATGACGAACAGGAAGCCGACGACGACCATCAGCAGCTCGGTGCGGGTGACGAACGACAGGGCGGCGACGAGGCCGCCGAGGGCCAGCGAGCCGGTGTCGCCCATGAAGATCTTGGCCGGGGCGGCGTTCCACCACAGGAAGCCGATGGCGCCGCCGAGGCCGGCCGCGGCGACCAGTGCGACGTCGAGCGGGTCGCGGACGTCGTAGCAGGCGCGGGTCAGCTCGATGCTGCAGGACGCGCGGAACTGCCAGAAGGAGATGGCGGTGTAGGTGCCCAGCAGCAGGGCGACGGATCCGGCAGCCAGGCCGTCGAGGCCGTCGGTGAGGTTGACCGCGTTGGACCAGCCGCCGATGACGACGAAGACGAAGAGCAGGAAGATGATGATGCCCAGGAAGGCGGGGCCGGGCATGAGGTCCAGCATGTCGATGTCGCGAATGAACGACAGGTTCGTCGACGCCGGCGTCAGGCCGTCCTCGTCCGCGAACTGCAGGACGAGGATGCCGAAGATGAGGGCCGAGCCGCCCTGGCCGATGAGCTTCGCCGTCTTGTTCAGGCCGAGGTTTCGGCCCTTGTAGACCTTGATGAAGTCGTCCGCGAAGCCGACGGCGCCGAGCGCCAGGGTGAGGAACAGCACCAGCAGGCCGGAGGCCGTCGGGCCGCTGCCCGTCGTCACGGCGCCGTAGGCGCTCGAGACGGCGTAGCCGACGACGATGCCGACGATGATGGCGATGCCGCCCATCGTCGGGGTGCCGCGCTTGCGCTGGTGGGACTTCGGGCCCTCCTCGCGGATCTCCTGGCCGATGCCCTCGTCGGAGAATTTCCGGATCAGCACCGGTGTCAGCAGCACCGACGTCAGGAATGCGACGGCGGCGGCGATGATGATCTGAATCACGGTGGTCCCTCTCAGTCCTCGGTTCCCTGGGCGGCCGGGTCGGCGGCCGCCGCGTCGTCGGCGAGCAGCCCGTCGGCCACGCGCCACAGCCCATCGGCGTACGACGCCTTGACCAGCACGACGTCGCCCGGACGGACCCCGGCGGCCGCGGAGGCCACGGCCGCGTCGACGTCGGCGGCGCGGATCACCGTGACGCCGGCGGCCTCGGCGGCGCCGGCGAGCGCGGCGACGCCCTCTCCGGAACCTACCGCGACGAGGGTGTCCACGCCCTGCTCGGCGACCACCCCCGCCAGCTGCTCGTGTTCGGCGGCGGAATCGTCGCCCAGCTCACCCATCTGGCCGAGCACGGCCCACGCCGCGGCGCCCTCGCGGGCGGCGGCCGTGCGGGCCAGGGCATCGAGGCCGGCGCGCATGGAGTC
>JAEWGK010000243.1 GCA_023388385.1 Actinomycetes bacterium
CCCCCATCGTGCGTGCCCGCGCGGGGTCAGCGAGCACGCCGGCGACCGCGTCGCCGATGGCCCGCACGTCGTGGCCGGGGACGACGACGCCGGTGACGCCGTCGACGACGGTCTCCGGCGCGCCGCCGGAATCGCCGGCGCCCCCCGGGACGCCACACGCCTGGGCCTCCAGGTAGACGATGCCGAGGCCCTCGACGTCCAGTCCCCCGCCCCGGGTGCGGGCGGGCATGGCGAAGCAGTCGGCGGCGCAGTAGTGGGCACGCAGCTCGTCGTACGGCACGGCGCCCGCGAACAGGACCCGGTCCGCGACGCCGCGGCGCCGGGCGAGCCGCTCCAGCCGCACCCGACCGGGGCCTGAGCCGACGATGAGCAGCCGCGCGTCCGGCCGGCCCCGCAGGATGCGCGGCAACGCGCGGATGAGCTGGTCCTGGCCCTTGCGGGCGACCAGCCGGGAGACGCAGACGATGAGCGCCTCGCCATCGCCGACGCCGTGGCGGGCGCGCACCATCGCGCGCCCCCCGGGGTCCGGGCGGAACCTCCCCGCGTCGACGCCGGACGGCAGGCGCTCGAACGCCGCGCGCGGGCCGAAGGCCGCGGCGAAGCGGTTGCGCGTATAGCGCGAGATGTACGTGACGACGTCCGCCGCCTCCCCGATCCTCCGCAGCGCGGAGCGGCCGCCCGGCACCATCGACCAGCCGACCTCATGGCCGTGGGTCGTGGCGATGATCCGGCGCGCACCCGCCCGCCGGCACGCCGGCGCGAGCAGCGCGAGCGGGGCGGCGGCGCCGAACCAGACGACCTCGATGCCCTCGTCGCGGATGATGCGCGCCGCCGCACGGGCGACGTGCGGCAGGGGCAGCAGGCAGGGGTCCGGGAGCCTGACGACGTGGTACGGCGCCGCCGCGTCATGCCGTCCGGTCTCTCCGAGGGGCGTCCGGGTCGAGGCGAGGACGGTCAGCGACTCCGGCGCGACGCGGTCACAGAAGTCCCGCAGGTAGCTCTCGATGCCGCCGGCGCGCGGCGGGAAGTCGTTGGTGATGAGCAGCGTGCGGGGCGCCCGGGGAGCTCGGGGACCCCGGGGCTCGCCCCGCCCCGGGCCGTCGTCGCGCCCGGGGGCCGTCGCGTCGTCCACGGCGGGCCCGTCAGTAGCGAACGGCGCCCTGGTACGGGCCGCCCTGATCGATGGGAACGACCTGCACGGGGATGCCGTAGTCGGAGGCGTGGACGATCATCCCGTTGCCTACGTACATCCCGACGTGGGTGACACCCGGGTAGAAGCCGATGATGTCGCCCGGCTGCAGTTGATCGCGGGAGACGGACGTGCCCCCGGCGAGCTGCGCCTGGGAGGTGCGCGGGATGGACGTGCCCATCTGTTGGTAGGCCCAGTACATCAGGCCGGAGCAGTCGAAGGCGTCCGGGCCGGCGGCTCCCCAGGAGTACGGCGAACCAATCTTCGACAGGGCGGCGTCGACGACGCCGGCGGTGCCCGCGAACGCCTCGAGGCCGTTGGCGAGCGGGTTGTTCTTCTGCCGCCAGATGGCCAGCTGCTCCGGGGACAGCGAATCGACGCGGGCGCGGACCTCCTCGGTCCGGGCGTCGAGCTGCTCCGCCTCGCGCCTCAGCTCGTCGCGCCGGTGGGTCAGCTGGGCCAGCTGGAAACGGGCCTCGGCATCGGCGGCCGCCGCGCGGGCGAAGGCGTCGGCAGCCGCGCGCTGGGCGTGGGCGGCCTCGGACAGCAGTGCGTCGGTCTCGCGGGCGAACGCGCCGACGTAGGCGACGCGGTCGATGGCGGATTGCGTGTCGGACGCGCCGAGCACCGCGGTGAGCGGCTCGATCGTCGTGCCGCGCATCCGCTCGCGGGCGTGGGTGCCGATGTCGGAGCGGACGGCCTCCGCCTCGTCGCGGACCCGCTCGGCCTCCGCACGGGTGCGGGCGGCGTCGGCCTGCTTCGCGCCGACGACGGTCTCTTGGGCGGCGACCTGCGTGTCCAGCGCGGTGACCTGCTCGGAGTTCTCCTCCGCCTGGCGGGAGAGGTCCTCGAGATCGCGGATGATCGCGTCGGCGGTCAACTCCTCCGCACCGGCGGAGGGGGCGAGGACGACGGGCGCCGCGGCGGCGCCGGCGACGGCGGAGGCGGCGGTGAGACGGCGCAGGCCCGAGGGGCGGCGGTGGAGATGGCGGGGGCTGGACACGTCCTGGCGATGCCTTTCGATGCGGAGCGCCGGCGGGGTGAGCCGGCTGCGGAGTGAGGTCCGGATAATCCTAGCAATGCCGAAGCCCCGCACCAATGGCGGGCGCGGGGCGATTCGGACAGGTCAGCACCCATGTGACGGATGCGACGCACGGTGCGCCTGGGCGGCGCGGGCCATCCTAGAAGCGGACGGCGGAGTGGTACGGCATGTAGGACATCGGGACCTCCTTGACGACGTCGCCCGACTGCGGCGCGTGGACGACGTTGCCGCCGCCGGAGTAGATGCCGACGTGGGTGGCGCCACCGTAGAAGGCGATGATGTCGCCCGGCTGCTCGGCGCCGCGGCCGACGTGCTGGCCGGAGGCGGCCTGCTGCTGGGAGGTGCGCGGGATGGACTTGCCGACCTGCCGGTAGGCCCAGGAGGTCAGGCCGGAGCAGTCGAAGGAGTCCGGGCCGGTGGCACCCCAGACGTACGGGGAGCCGATCTTGGAGCGGGCCGCGTCGACGATCTTCTGGCCGGTGGAGACGGCGGGAGCCGGGACGAAGGCATTGTCCGCGTTGCCGCCGTTGGCCGGGGTGAAGCCGCCGGCGATGTCGGCGACGGGGCCCGGGAGCTGGTCGGCGATGCCGGAGGCGGAGCCCGGCAGCTGATCCAGGACGTCGTTGACCGGGTTGGCCATCGCGACCGGCGCGGTCAGGGCGGTGGCGGCGGCGATGGTGGTGCCGGCGACCAGAACGTTGCGGCCGCGGGCGGTGAGGCGGTGGTGCTTACCCATGATGTGAAACTCCGATATCTTCCTGTTTTGGGCCGGCCGGGTTAGCTGACGGGTTCGGAAGGAAGACTTCCTACCCACCGGCTGTGGACCGGTGGGATTCACCCCGGGAAGGGTGGGCCCCCGGCTCGCCTCGGCCCCGAGGGGCTCCGGCGATTAGGCCTGGTGTCCTTTGCATGAGCGCGACCACCGGTGTGGCCCCGCTGCGATGTCCCCGAAAGGTTACGAAACGGCATCGGCACTTGTCCAGCGACACGCGCACGACATCCCCGAAATCAGATCGTGACCGTCATGCACCCCAGACCGTTATCACCCCGTTACCGAACGGCGGCCCCACCCTCGCCAGCCCGGTAACGACCACGTAACAATGGCTCCCACCAGGACATTTGCCAGATCATTAATATGTGCACCCCGGCACCACCCCGAACACCCGCCAGCACCGCCCGGGCCATATGTGACTTTCCTCACAATTCACCTTTCCGGGAAACGAACCACCCGATCCGGCCGTCCCATCGCATTGGAACCCTCCCCCGGAGCGCACCGCGTCCACTGCCGCACGCCACCTACAGTGGTGCCCGTGCACATCGATCTGCCGCTCCACGACGCCGAGTTCGTCGTCCTCGACCTCGAGACGACGGGCCTGAAAGCCGGGCGCGACCAGATCATCGAAATCGGCGCCGTGCGGGTCCGCGGCGGAGAGGTCCTCGGCGAGTTCTCCGAGCTCGTCGACCCGGGCACCCCGTTGCCGGAGTTCATCGTGGACCTCACCGGCATCACTGACGCGGATCTCGAGGGCCGCCCGCTGCTGGGCACGGTCCTCCCCCGTTTCCTCGAGTTCGCCCGCGGGGCGACGTGGGTCGCCCATAACGCGCCGTTCGACGTCGGCTTCCTGCAGACTTCCTGCGACGAGCTGGATCTGCCCTGGCCGAATCCGGGGACCGTCGACACGCTGCAGCTGGCCCGCGAGCTCATCCCCAAGCACGTCGTGGGCTCCCGCGGCCTCGATTCCCTGTGCCGGCACTTCGGCATCCGGCGGGAGCGGACCCACCGTGCCCTCGACGACGCCCGCGCGACGGTCGAGGTGCTCCACGCGCTGCTCGAGCGGCTCGGCGGATACGACGTCGACACGCTGGACGGCGTCCGGTCGTTCCGCGCGGACGTGGACCCGCGCATCCGCGACAAGCGCGCGCTCATCGAGGGCGTCCGGCACCGCCCGGGCGTCTACGTCTTCCGCGGCGCCGGCGGCGATCCCCTCTACATAGGAACGGCCGGGGATCTGCGCCGACGCCTCAACCAGTACTTCACGGGCGCCGACCCCCGGCGGCGAATCGGAGAGATGGTGCTGCTCGCCGAGTCCGTCGAGGTCGTCGAGACGGCTCACGAGCTCGAGGCGAACGTTCGCGAGGCCCGGATGCTCGCATCCCTGCGCCCGCCGTACAACCGCGCGGCAACGGAGCCTGGCCGCGGCTGGTACCTGGTCCCCTCCCCGCGGGCCGAGGGCGGCGCCCGCGCGTCCCGCTCCCCCGCCCCACCCGCCGGAGCCGTCGGACCGTTCCGCACCCGCGCCGACGCGCTCGACGCCGCCGACCTGACGGCGCGGTTCACCGGAATCCGCACCTGCACCGCCAAGCTGGCGCGCTCCGCCCTGCACGGACCCCGGTGCCCCGA
>JAEWGK010000251.1 GCA_023388385.1 Actinomycetes bacterium
GGCCTGGGCCAGGCCCGCGGCGCCGAGGGCCGTCATGCGCACCGCCGTCGCGGAGGCCTCCCGCAGCACATGCCGCCATGCGTCGGCGGCCGCCGACTCCAGGTGGCCCGCGAAGGCCGCGGCGTCCACGTCCGGATCGGGGGCGCCGTCGGCGATGGCGTAGCCCGGCGACGACGGGGGGATGTCCCGTCCCGCGTCGTCCAGCGCCGCGATGACGCGGTCGCGCAGCAGGCGGTGCCGGTCCGCGGACGTGCCCGCGGAGACCTGGAACTCCGCGTCGATCCGCGGGGCGGCGACGCCCATGCCGTAGACGAGCGCGTACTCGGCCTCCAGCGCGGAGGCCAGCAGGTCGGCGTCCTTTCCGCCGATGTCACCGGTGGGCTTGGCCGGGACCAGGTCCTCCCAGTCCACGTCGAGGCCGCGGGCCGCGAGCACGATGCCGCCGTCGACGGCCGCCGCCAGCAGCGCGTTGTAGTCCTGCCGCAGCGTCCGGCCGTCGAGGGCTTCCACGAGGTCAGGATCGAGGCGGGCGCCGAGCAGCTGCTCCTCCGGGGCCGCGCCGGACGGGGGAGCCGGGGCCGCGGGGGCCTCGCCGCAGCCTTCGGGCGCGGATCCGTCGTCACGCGTGCCGCAGGAGCGGGTGATCTCCGCGCCGAGCGCCTCGGCGTGCGCGGCGCGGACCTGTGCGGCCGACCCCTGCAGCGCCGCCGCGTCGCGGGAGGCGAGGGCGCGCATGCGCATCAGCGCGTCGTCGGCGGACGGCAGCGTCAGCGCGCCGCAGCCGCCCGCGCCGAGCAGGAGCGCGGCCAGACCAGCGCCTCCGGCGAGGACCTGTCGTCGGGTGGGCTGGTGGGTGCGGGGCGCGTTCGTCACGGACCCCATCGTGCCACGCCGGGGGCGGGAGTCGGGGAGCGCCCCGGTAGGATGCGGCGCATGGCCTTCCCCACCGCAGATGCAGTCGCCGACGTGGTCGGCCCCGCCGTCGCCGCCCACGGCCTGGAGATCGAGGACGTGACGGTCCACGGCGCCGGCGCGTCGACCCGCGTCGTCGTCCTCGTCGACGGCGACGACGCGCCCGATCTCGACCGCGTCGAGCTGGCGAGCGAGGACGTCTCGCGTGCCCTCGACGAGGCGGAGGCGTCCGGCATGCTGGACTTCGGTTCCGGCTACGAGCTGGAGGTCTCCACGCCCGGCGTCGGCCACCCGCTCACCGAGCCCCGGCACTGGCGCCGCAATCGCGGGCGCCTGGTGCGCGTCGTCCTGGAGGACGGCTCCGCGGAGTACGGCCGCATCGGCGCCCTCGACGAGGAACGGGAGCACGTCGCGTTCATCGTCGGCCCGGCCGCGAAGGCCGCCGCGGGTCGCGTGAAGAAGGGTGCCCGCGTCTCCCAGAAGGCCGTCGTGCGCGCGCTGCCGCTTTCATCCGTGGCGACGGCGGTGGTAGAAGTTGAGTTTACGCTGGCGCCGGAGGTCGAAATGGCGCTCGCGGAATCCGATTTCGATGCTGCCGTCCATCGGCTGGAGGACTGAACACGTGAAGGTTGAGCTGGCGCCGCTGCGGGTCCTGGAGAAGGAACAGGGCATCCCCGTGCCGGAGATGCTGGGGATCGTCGCCCGCGCGCTGCGGCAGGCGTACGCCGAGACCGACTCCCCGGCGCCCCACGCCCGGGTCGAGATTGACCACGAGACCGGCGACGCGGTGGTCTTCGCGCAGGAGCGGGACGAGGAGGGCAACCTCATCGCCGAGTGGGATGACACCCCGGCCGACTTCGAGCGGGTCTCCGCCCATCGCGTCCGCCAGGCCATCCTGCAGCGCCTCCGCGACGCGGAGACCGACAAGGTCTTCGGCGAGTACGCGGAGTACGCCAACCAGATCGTCTCCGGCGTCGTGCAGCGCGACGTCCGCGCCGAGGAGCGCGGCATCCACGTCATCCACATCGGCTCCGAGGCCAACGGCCGTGACGGCATCCTCCTGCCCGCCGAGCAGCTGCCGGGCGAGACGCTGAATCATGGCGATCGCGTGAAGTGCTACGTCGTCGGCGTGAACAAGAACAACCGCGGCGTCACCATCAATCTCTCCCGCACCCACCCCGAGCTGGTGCGCAAGCTCTTCGAGCTCGAGGTTCCGGAGGTCGCCGACGGTGCCGTCGAGCTCGTGTCCATCGCCCGCGAGGCCGGCCACCGCTCGAAGGTCGCGGTCCGTCCCGCGGTCAAGGGCCTCAACGCCAAGGGGGCCTGCATCGGCCCGCGCGGCCAGCGCGTGTCCAACGTGATGCGGGACCTCGCCGGCGAGAAGATCGACATCATCGACTGGGACGAGGATCCGGCGCGGTTCGTCGGTAACGCGCTGGCCCCGGCGAAGGTCGTCTCCGTCGAGATCCTCGATGAGCAGGAGCGCCGCGCGCGCGTCGTCGTCCCCGGCTACCAGCTGTCGCTCGCCATCGGCCGCGAGGGCCAGAACGCCCGCCTGGCCGCCCGCCTCACGGGCTGGCGCATCGACATCCACGCCGACGACGAGGCGCGGGACGTTCGCGCATAGCAGCCGCGCCGCCCGGTGCGGCGCGACCGCGCGGGTCGGCCGCATGCGCCGACCGCACCGCCCGAAGGCGCCAGGATGCCCCGCCGAACCTCGCCCGGCCGCGACGCGCGGCCGGGCGGTTGGGATCCACGGGGGTTTTCCGGTTAAGCTGAGGAACGGCCGATGAACGCCGAGGCGATGGAAGGAGAGTGCGACGACGCGTATGTCAGACACCGATGGCGCCACGCCGCGCCCCGTCGATCGCGTCCGCACCTGCATCGCCACCCGCACCCGCCGACCGGAGCACGAGCTGCTCCGCGTCGTCGCGCGCGGTGAGGGGGAGACGCTGCGCGTCGTCCCCGATCCGCGTCGGCGCATGCCCGGCAGAGGCGCCTGGCTGACGCCCACGCTCGAGGCGTGGGAGCAGGCCGTGAAGCGCAGGGCATTCGGCCGTGCACTGAAGGTGTCCGCCACGGCGGACGCGGAACCGGTGCGGGAGCACCTGGTGGCGGTGCGGGCGTCCGGAGACGCCCGGGCCGGTGGGTCCCCGGCCGGCGAAATGACCGAAGGAAGACCTGAACACTGATGAGCACACGATGAAGCATCAGCGATGAACGGCAACCGATAAACGGGAGTCGGGTCACCTCGCGGCGCGCGACGAGCACGCCGCCCGGGTGCGGCTCGACTCCACGAGTGAGGAGAGCAGTGTCCGGAAAGCTCCGTGTCCATGAGTTGGCGAAGCAGCTCGGGGTCACCAGCAAGGAACTCCTCGCCCAGCTGAAGGAGCAGGGCGAGTTCGTGAAGACGGCGTCGTCGACGGTGGAGCCTCCCGTCGTCCGCAAGATGAAGCAGATCTACGCCGAGAAGTCCGGCGGCGACGCCGGCCAGAAGAAGAGCGGCGCCCCGGCCGCGGCGAAGAAGCCGCTGCCGAAGCCTGGCCAGAAGGTTCCGGGCCCGAAGCCGTCCGCGGCGCCGGGCGCGAAGCCCGCGTCGCCGTCCCCGGCGGCCGCGGCTCACCAGGGTCCGGCGGCGAAGCCGGCCGCCAAGCCCGGTGCCAAGCCGGCCGCCAAGCCCGGTGCC
>JAEWGK010000022.1 GCA_023388385.1 Actinomycetes bacterium
ACAGTGAGGCCGCCCGTGCGCGGCGGTATCCGGGGTGGTTGCACGACTACAATCACCACCGGCCCCATCACGCGTTGGGCGGCCGGACTCCCGCCGAGGTCGTTCACAACCTCACGGGACACTACACCTAGTAGACGATGCCGAAGGCCCACACCAGCAGCGTCATGGACACCAGCGTGATGAGGGCGAGGGCGATGATGTTCAGCCACACGCCCGTCTTGACCATGTTGCCCATGGAGACGTAGCCGGAGCCGTAGGCGATGGCGTTCGGCGGGGTCGCCACCGGCATCATGAACGCGGAGGTCGCAGCGAGGGCAACCGGGACGCACAGCAGCATGGGGTCGATGCCCATGCCGCCGGCGATGCCGCCGACGAGCGGCAGGAACGTCGCGGCAGTGGCGGTGTTGGAGGTGAACTCCGTCAGCAGCAGGACGACGGCGGCGACGATGACGATGATGAGGGCGACGGGCAGACCGCCGATGCCGGACATCTGCTCGCCGATCCACTCGGACAGGCCGGAGCCGGAGAATTGGGAGGACAGGGCCAGGCCGCCGCCGAAGAGCAGCAGGACGCCCCACGGCAGCTCCAGGGAGGTCTCCCACGTCAGCAGCTTCACGCCGTCGGGGCCACCCGGGATGATGTGCAGCACGATGCCGACGGCCATGGCGATGACGGCGTCCGCGATCATGGTGTCCGGCCAGATGGTCGGGACGAGGACCCACGCCAGCGCGGCGATGGCGAAGATGGCCAGGACGCGCTTCTCGCCCTTCGACATCGGGCCGAGGTCGGCGAGCTGATCGCGCATGAGCTTGCGGCCGCCGGGGATCTGCGCGACCTCCGGCTTGAACAGCACGCTGGTCAGCAGGAACCAGCAGGCCAGCAGCAGGATGACGGCCAGCGGCACGCCGACGACCATCCACTGGCCGAAGCCGATGGTGACGCCGTGGGTGTTGCTCATGTAGCCGGCCAGCAGGGCGTTCGGCGGGGTGCCGATGAGGGTGCCCAGGGAGCCGATGGAGGCGGAGTAGGCGATGCCGAGCATGAGGGCGATGCCGAATTTCGTGTTCGGCTCCGTGTCGTCGGACGCGGCATCGGCGGCGAGCTCCTTCGCCGCCTGTGGGTCATCGGCGATCGTCGGCTGTTCGCGGAGCATCTTGCCGATGAGCGCGAGGACGGAGACGCCGATGGGCAGCATCATGACGGCGGTGGCGGTGTTGGACACCCACATGGACAGGAAGCCCGTGGCAATCATGAAGCCAAGGATGAGCATCTTCGACGAGCCGCCCATCGCGGCCAGCACCCACAGGGCGATGCGGCGGTGGAGGTCCCAGCGCTGCATGGCCAGGGCCAGCATGAAGCCGCCCATGAACAGGAAGATCGTCGGGTTCGTGTACTCGCCCGAGAAGTCGCCTATCTTCGCCAGGCCAAGCGCCGGGAAGGCGACCAGCGGGACGAGGGCTGTGACGGTGATCGGGATGGCCTCCGACATCCACCAGGCTGCCATGAGGACGGCGACCGCGGCGGTGGCCCGGAGCTCATGCGGGAGGGCCGAGGGCATCACGTAGTAGACGAGCAACGCCAGGACGACACCGAGCACCAGGCCGGTGCGCTTGCGGAACAGTTCGCGGGGCGAGTCGCCCCGGTCCTTCTGTCCGGCCGACAGCTGGCGCTCGGGCGTGCCCGTGCGTGTGGGCGAGGACATGTGCATTCCCCCGTTTCAGGTGGGGCCCCGGGGCGCCGATCGGACACCGGGACGGGCAACTTGAGTGGTCTTCTTCAGTCTAGTTAAGGCCCCTCATAGGCTCTTGCCCACCCCCGTGAGGAGCGTCATTCGTGGTCAGCCACCCGATTAGCACCCCCATGTGGCCGCCCCTGCACCGGGGGTGGCGTTACCCGGCGTCCCCGGGGACGGCATCGCCGGCCCCGCCCGCGGGGCCGCCGTCCTGCTTGTTCTCGAACTGGTCGGCGATGCACCGCTGGTATTCGGGGGTACCGGGCTCCAGGTGCTCGCAGGCGCCCGTCACGCGCTCGGCGGTCTGGAGCAGGACCACGGGGATGATGACGGCGACGATGCCCGTGATGATGCCGATGACGCCGAGGCCGAGCGCCCCGCCCGTGCGAGGCTCGCGGCCGGCGGCCTTCACACGGGCGTTCGCCCTGCGCGACAGGACGATGGCGACGATGCCGAGAACGATGGCGACGATGCCGATGATCCCGCCGATGAGGAATGGCGAGGTCAGCAATCCGCCAATGCCGAGGACCAGTGACACGAGGCCGATGGTGCGGCCATGAGCCGAGCCGTCGGTGCCGTCGGGGCCCCAGCCGCCGCCTTGGCCGGGAGGCTGCTGCGCGGCCTGCGCGGCCTTGGGGTCGTTGGGGTCGGGAGCGGCGGACACGGCGGGGTTCCTTTCGTCGGCGGTATCACCGGGAATGGTCCCACGGTCCCGCCGCGATCACCAACGGCGGAGGTGGGCGATGCGGTCCCGGAGCTGCTCCGCGGAGCACAGGGCGGTCTGGGGGCCGCCGCACGCCCGCCGAACCTCGTTGTGGATCTGGCCGTGGGCCTTGCCGGTGCGGGCGGCGGCGATGGAGACCAACGTGTTCAGCTGCTTGCGGAGCTTCGGGATCTCGCGGGCGTTTACGGCCCGCTCCCCGAGCGTCGGTGCGCCGACGGCGCCCGGCGCGGGCACGACCGGGGCGTCGTCGTCGACGGCACCTGCTCCGGAGGAGGTGGCTGTCCGGTCGGCTTCGGGGGAGTCGGGCTCTGCCTGGAGCCGCTCGTGTTCCATGCGGGCGCTGGCGGCGCGCATCTGCTCGTCCTGGCGGCGGGCGAGGAGGGTGCGGACCTGCTCGTGGTCGAGCAGGCCGGGCAGGCCGAGGTAGGCGGCCTCCTCCTCGGAGCCGGCGAGAGTGGCGGTGCCGTAGGTGGAGCCGTCGTAGATGATCTCGCCCAGCTCGGCGTCGGCGCCGAGCGACTCGTAGGCGGGCAGGTCGTCGGTCTTCTCGTCCTCGCGCCGGTTGGCCTCGGCGACCAGCTCATCGTCCCACCCGTCGGCGACCCGGTCGGGCTTGCCCAGGACATGGTTGCGCTGGACCTCCATCTCGGAGGCGAGATCCAGGAGCACGGGGACGGACGGCAGGAACACGGAGGCGGTCTCGCCGGGGCGGCGGGAGCGGACGAAGCGGCCGATGGCCTGGGCGAAGAACAACGGAGTCGAAGACGACGTGGCGTAGACGCCGACGGCCAGGCGGGGCACATCGACGCCCTCGGAGACCATGCGGACGGCGACCATCCACTCGTCGGTTGATTCGCTGAACTCGGCGATGCGCTCGGACGACCCCTCCTCGTCGGAGAGGATGAGCGACACCGGCGTCGACGACAGCTCCTCGAGGATGCGCTTGTAGGCGCGGGCGGTCTTCGAGTCGCTGGCGATGACCAGGCCGCCGGCGTCGGGGACCTGGCGGCGCATCTGCAGCAGCCGGGTGTGGGCGGCGCGGAGCACTGCCGGGATCCAATCGCCGGAGGGGTCGAGCGCGGTGCGCCAGGCCCGGCCGGTCTCCTCTGGGGTGAGGATTTCGCCGAGGCGGGCGGCGAACTCCTCGCCGGCGGAGTCGCGCCAGCGGGCCTCGCCGGAGTAGGCCAGGAACACCACGGGGCGGACGACGCCGTCGCGCAGCGCCTGTGGGTAGCCGTAGACGTAGTCGGCGGCGGATCGCTCGTGTCCCTCGCCGTCGGGCTCGTAGCGGACGAAGGGGATCGCCGCGTCGTCGGAGCGGAACGGCGTGCCGGTGAGGCACAGGCGCCGCTCGGCGTCGCCGTAGGCCTCGGAGATGCCGTCGCCCCAGCTGCGGGCGTCGCCGCCGTGGTGGACCTCGTCGAGGATCACCAGAGTGCGCTTCGCCGTGGCGATGGCGCGATGCTTCATGGGGTGGACGGCGACCTGGGCGTAGGTCACGACGATCCCGTGGTAGCTGGGGTTGACCACTCCCCCGCTGTTGGCGAACCGCGGGTCCAGGGCGATGCCGGACCGCGCGGCCGACTCGGCCCACTGGACCTTGAGGTGCTCGGTGGGCACGACGACGACCACGCGGTCGACGGTGCGCGCCGCGAGCAGTTCGGCCGCGAGCCGCAGGGCGAAGGTCGTCTTGCCCGCGCCCGGCGTGGCGACCGCCAGGAAATCGCGGGGCGACGTCGCCAGGTACTTGTCCAGGGCCTCCCGCTGCCAGGCGCGGAGACCGCTCACTTCCGCCGGAGGGTCTTGTAGATGCGCTCGCAGTCCGGGCAGACCGGGGAGCCGGGCTTGGCGGACTTGGTGACGGGGAACGTCTCCCCGCACAGGGCGACGACGTATTTCCCGGACACGGCGGATTCGACGATGCTGTTCTTCTTCACGTAGTGGAAGAACTTGGGGGTGTCGTCCTGCCCTGTGTCGTCGGTGCGAACGTCGGGCCTCTCGATGGTCTTCGTGGTCTGGGTCGGCGCGGTCATGGTCCCCGATTATGCGCCATCCCCCCGCGGAGGTGTCGAATCCCCCGGGGGCCGTCCCCTCCCGCACGGCCATGTCGAACGCGCCCCGAGGTCGGGCCTATGGTGTGGGGCATGGCATCCAGACGCGGGAGGCAGCGGGCGGACGCGGTGCTCATCACCGACGCCCGGAAATCTCGCTTGCGCAACTACCACCACCGCAGAAGGGTGTACGCGACGCTGCAGTGGTCGCGTATCCCGCTGCTGGCCCTGGCCGGTGCGGCCTTCATGTGGTGGGACCTGCCGTGGCTGGGCATCATCGTCACCATCCTGTCGGTGCCGATGCCATGGATCGCCGTCGTCATCGCCAACGAGCACGGCGAGAAGCGCGACCGGCACGAGCGGCGCGTGTACAAGCCGGGCGTCGCGCGCGAGCAGGCGCGCCGTGAGCGCGAGGAGGCGGCGGCCCGGGCCGCGGGACTCGCCGCCGCGCCCGCGGTGAGCGACGGCCCGTACGGCGGTGGCTCGCACCCGAACCTCCCCGTGCTGTGGGTCCCCCCGGGAT
>JAEWGK010000053.1 GCA_023388385.1 Actinomycetes bacterium
GTAGGTGCCGAGGAACATGCGTCTCCGGCTCCTTTCCCCGTCGTCCGGAAGGCCCGTCGGGCCTCACCTGAATGTTCGGTTATGACTGTCGATTCCCTGCGATGTTGGTCGACCTCTCCAACATCACGACCCACAGTACCCCACTTTGCCCCACCATCAACATGCAGGCACGGGATTCTTCCCCACGCAGGGACATGAAAATGCTCCCACCAGCGAAAATGCCGATGGGAAAATCTCCCGCATGCCGCCACACCTCGGCGCCAAATGCGCCCGCGCACCCCTCGATGGAGTGACGTAACACACACTAGGGGGCGCACGTCCGCGCGGCACAGTCGCCACATGCACCTCAATTGCCCCTATTTCACCACACGTCACATTAGTCACGCCATTGGGGCGGCCATCCGCCGCCTACTCCCACCCCGACACCGGGGTGGGGCACAGTGGGGCGTCTGGGGTGGGGCAAAGTGGGGCATCCAGGCAGGCGCGTTACCGGCCCGCCGCGACGAAGGGGCAGATGCCGCCCATGCGGCACCGAACCCCGGCCCGACACGACGACGCGCCCGGAACCCCACACGGTTCCGGGCGCGTCCCCGCGTCGCTGCCGATCCACGGCAGGGCGCGGGAGTCCCCTGTGCCGGCCGATCCGGCCGGCCCTCCGGCTACATCTGGCCGAAGCGGTTGCGGAAGCGCTCCTCCATTCCTCCGCTGCCACCGTTGCCGCCGCCCTGGCCGCGGCGGGTTCCGCCGGGACGGCGCCCCGACGGGATTCCGGCGGCCACACGGGCGGCGCCGCGCAGACCCTCGTCGCGGGAGCCGGTCATCGCCCACACGCCGGCGCCGAACATCACCAGGAAGCCAACGATGGACACGCCAATGAACCAGAGACTGCTCAGCGACAGCACCATGCCCCCGACGAGGAGGACGAGGCCGAGCACCATCAGCGCCACGGTCCGGATACTGAATCCGCGCGGGGAGCCGCCCTCGTCGCCGAAGGCGCGCGCGGACATCGCGGAGCCGAATTTCGGATCCTCCGCGTAGAGGGCCGACTCGATTTCGTCGAGCATCCTCTGTTCCTGTTCGGACAGGGCCATGAGTTCCTCCGGTGGTCGTTCACGTGCCGAATGGCCTTTGAGATTCAACGGGCGGGACGCGCACTTTGTTCCGCCCCGCACAAGGCCACCCGAAGCCTCCCCCGGCATCGCCGGATGACGGCCCGCACGCATTAGTTCACCGGCCAGTGTACGCCTGGGCGCGAACCTCCGAGGGCGAAGGACGCCCTCACTCGCCGAGGCGCCGCGCCCCGGGGTCCGACCCGTCTACGCCGCGGCGGGGAGCACCCCAAGATCGGACTCCACGTGGTTCCGGAAATCCTCGACCAGCGCGCGGAGTTCGGCGACCTCCTCCGGTGCCGGCGCGTCGTCGAGGCCCAGGCGCACGCGCTCGCGGCGGCGCGAGTACGCGCCGATGGCGTCGGCGTGCCCGGCATACCCCGGAGCGTGGCGGCGCACCCGGGCCCAGGCCCCGTGGTCGGCGGACCGGCGGCGCCCCGGGTTCTGCTCCAGCACCGCGCCAGCGATGCGCAGCGCCGCCTGATAAATCAGCTCCATCGCATCCTCCGGTGCCGCCCCGCGCGCGTCACGGAGGAGATCCGAGGCCCGCTCCAGGTAGCTCAGCGCCCCGCCGGCCACGCCCGTCGGCGCCACCACCGCCGCGGCTCCGCGTTCGAAATCGATGACCATGATCCGCTCCTTTCCATCGCCGCCTTGCATGTCGTGGCCATGACGATAAGAAAGACACCGACATCGAGACACCCGCATTCGAACACCCGTTCGTTCGAATATCTCCCCCGCACCCCTCCCCCCACCCCTCACCCGCCGCGAAACCCCCGAGCCCCGCGCACCCACCGTGCCAGACTGTCTGGCATGCAGTACGACGTGATGCCCATGCCCCCGGAGATGTTCCGGGCCCGGTGTGCGGAGGCCGTCGATCTCTACATCTCGGCGATGGGCTACGACCCTTCGCTGGCACCGGGCCGGGTCCGGGCCTGGCTCCGGCAAATGGAGCAGCCCCGGTGGGCTGCGGCGTGCATCGTCGCCCACGACGGCTCGACGCCGCCGGATCGGGCGCTGGCCGATCCGCGCAATCCCTTGGCTGGCATCGCCTTCTGCCACCGCGGCTCCCCGACGCAGTGGTGGAGCCGCCAGGTGCGCGGGGGCATGGCGACGCGCCGGCGCCCGCTGCGGGAGGTCCACGCGACGCTGTCGGACTACGTCGAACTCGCCGAGATCCACGTCGCCCCCGGCCACCAGGGCGCGGGCCTCGGCGAGGAGCTCCTGCGCACGCTGCTGGAGGGACGCCGCGAGCGGCTCGTGCTCCTGTCCACCCCGGAGGTCCCCCGCGAGGCCAATCGCGCATGGCGCCTCTACCGGCGCCTCGGGTTCGCCGACGTGCTCCGCGGCTTCCTGTTCCCCGGCGACTCCCGTCCGTTCGCCATCCTCGGCGCCCCACTGCCGCTGCCGCCGCGCGGAGGGCGTCGTCACGTGGACGACGGCGACGTGCGCGGGTCCCGCGACGCGTGACGACGTCCGCCGCGCACCGCGGTGCGCGCATCCGCCGGGTCGGCGGCCTAGAAGCCCCCGCGCAGCATCGAGGAGCCCGTGCCCCACGCGGGCGCCATGCCGAGGTTGTGCAGGACCTCCTGGGTGGCGCGGGCGAAGTTCATGGTCATGAAGTGCAGGCCGGGCACGCCCTCGGCGATGAGGCGCTCGGCCATCCCCGTGGTGACCTCGATGCCGACCTTGCGGATCTCGGCGCGGTTGGCCTCCTCATCGCCCGCCGCCGCGGCGAGCAGCCGCTCCTCCAGGGCCGGCGGCAGGTGCGCGCCGGACAGCTCGACCTGGCGGCGCACCGAGCGCAGCGACGTGATGGGCATGAGGCCAGGGATGACCGGCTTCGCACCGTGCACCGGGTCCGCGGCGGCCAAACGGTCGCGCAGGCGCAGGTAGTGCTCGACGTCGAAGAACATCTGGGTGATGGAGTACTCGGCGCCGGAGCGGAGCTTCTCCAGCGTGCGGGCGGTGTCGTTCTCCAGCCCGCCGGCCCGGAAGTGGCCCTCGGGGAAGGATGCGATGCCGATCTCGAAGCCCGCGAACTCCTCCTCCGAGCGGATGAGGCGGATGAGCTCGTTGGCGTAGGTCAGGCCGCCCTCGGCGGTCGTCCAGTCGCCCAGCGGGTCCCCCGGCGGGTCGCCGCGCAGCACAAGCAGGTTGGTCAGGCCGCGGTCGAGGTAGCGGCGCAGAATGCCGCGCAGCTCGTCGACGGAGTGATCGACGAGGGTGAGGTGCACCAGCGTGGTCAGCGGCTCGCGGGCGACACGCTCGGCGATGCGGATGGTGCGCTCGCGGCTGGAGCCGCCAGCGCCGTAGGTGACGGACGCGAACGCCGCGCCGAGGTCGTGGAACGCCTCGGCGGCGGCGAGGAGACGGGCCTCCGCGGCGTCGTCGCGCGGGGGCATGAACTCGACGGAGAACGGCACGACGCCGGGGCTGGGCAGCTCCAGCGCCTGGCGGACGGTCACCTGTCGTCGGGGGAGGTCGGGTCGGGCCGTGACGTCGGACATGGAGGGCTATTCTAGGGGGACCGACCGTCCGGGGCCGAACGCCCGGCGCGGCCGCTCGGGTCCGGGCCCTGGATCCCGGTCCCGGACCCGCACCGCGGCGGTGCCCCGGCCGATCCGCGCCCGCTGTTCCAGGACCCCGGAAGGTGATCGATGTCCGACCCGCGCATCTCCCCAGATATGCCCGCCGCGGAGGTGCCCGCCGCCGTCGAACGGGTGCTGGAGACGTGGTTCGACGATCACGCGGACGACGTCGCCAGCATCGGCGAGCACTTCACCGGCAGCATCGCCGCCCTGCGCGACTTCACGCTGCTGGGCGGCAAGCGGGTGCGCCCCGCCTTCGCCTGGGCCGGCTGGCTCGCCGCCGGCGGCGCGGAGGGCCGCCACACCCCCGCCGAGGACCCGGCGGCGGTGCTGCGCGCCGTGTCCGCCCTGGAGTTCATCCAGGCCTGCGCGCTGGTGCACGACGACATCGTGGACGCCTCCGACACCCGGCGCGGCAACCCGACCGTGCATCGCCGCTTCGAGGCGATGCACCGGGAGCACGGCTGGCGCGGCGACGCGGCGCGCTTCGGCGAGTCCATCGCCATCCTCGTCGGCGACGTCGCCCTGACGTGGGCGGACGACATGCTGAACCTCTCCGGCATCTCCGACCCGGCTCTCGATCGGGCGCGGGGGCCGTGGTGGCGGATGCGACTCGAGGTCCTCGGCGGCCAGCTGCTGGACATCACGGCGGAGGCCGCCGGTGACGGACGCGTGGAGACCGCCGAGCGCATCAACGCGTTCAAGACCGCGGCCTACACCATCGAGCGGCCGCTGCACATCGGCGCGGCCATCGCGGGCGCCCCGGACGAGACGATCGCCGGCCTGCGTCGCTTCGGCCGGGACATCGGCGTGGCGTTCCAGCTGCGCGACGACCAGCTGGGCATGTTCGGCGACCCATCCGTGACCGGCAAGCCCATCGGCGACGACCTGCGGGAGGGCAAGCGCACCGTGCTCGCCGCCACTGCCATCGCGCGCCTGCGGGAGACCGCGCCGGGCGACGCGGTGCGCCTGGACCACGCCCTCGGCCGCGTCACGGACCCGGCGGAGATCCGGGAGCTCTCCGAGCTCATCCGCTCCACCGGCGCCGTCGACGAAATGGAGGAGCGCATCGTGGAGCTCACCGACCGCGGCCTGGCGGAGCTCGACGACCTGGACATTGTCTCCGAGCACCGGGAGCGGCTCCGCGACATGGGCCGGCGCGCCACCCAGAGGCTGCAGTGACGCCCGCACGGCCGGCCGGCTCCCCGCTGCCCCGCCGCATGGCGCCGGAGGCGGACCACGTCGCCGTGATCGGCGCGGGGCTGGCGGGGCTGACGGCGGCGCTGCACCTCCTCGGCAGAGGCATCCGCGTCACCGTGCTGGAGCGGGAGGATCACGTCGGCGGACGCTGCGCCACCGAGGACGTCGAGGTCCCCGGCGCGGGCACGTCGGTGCGCTGCGACACGGGCGCGACGGTGCTCACGCTGCCCTGGCTGGCGGACGACGCACTGGCGGCTGTCGAGCTGACCGCCGCGGACGTCGACCCCATGTGGCGGGTGGAGCGCGTCGCCCCCTCCTACCACGCGATGTTCGCC
>JAEWGK010000241.1 GCA_023388385.1 Actinomycetes bacterium
GCCGTGGTGCCCCGCCGGGCGGGACGCCGCCGAACCAGGCGTCGGCGGACCCGGCGGGGACCCGGGGCTACGCCCGGCAGACGGGCCGGCGGCCCGACAGGGCGTCGTCGACGAGGCCGCCCATCACCGGATCATCGCGCAGATCGTTGTGGCGGAAGACGTGGCCCGTCGCGGGGCACAGCTCGTCGACGACGAGATTCACCACCGTCGCCCCCGACCCGGCCTCGAGGAAGGAGGCCTCGGGCGGATACGACGTCATGTCGCCGGCTCCGACGAAGACGACGTAGGAGACCCCCGGCTCCGTGTCCGGGATGCTGTTGAGGTGACGGGCCACCTCGGAGTCGATTTGCTGATCCATCGGCGCGGTGCCGAGCGTGCGCCGCCCGACCTCCCGGGTGACGGGGTTGCGGTTGAAACCCGCCCCGCCGATGCCGTACGTGTTCGTGCCGTGATTGGTGCCCGCGAGCGTGACGACGGTCCCGGCCCGCGCCGCGTCCCCGTGGTCGTGGAGCGCGAGGCGGATGAGCGGTCCGCCCTGGGAGTGCCCGACGAGGTCGACGGCGCCGGCCGCTCGTCCGGCCGCGGTCCCTCCGACGACGTGGCCGATGGCGTCGTGGAGCTGCTGCGCGGACTCCTCGACGGGGCCGACGCCCGTGGAGCCGAACGCCCCGGGCAGCGATGCGTCGCCGCCACCGTGGGTGATCGCCCACACGCAGTACCCCTGGTCCACCAGGGCCCGGCCGATGGGCTCCATCTCCTCCGCCTTCGACCACGTGCCATGGACGAGCAGCACGGGGCGCGGGTGCTCCGGCGCCGGGGTGCACGTGTCGTCGTTGGCCCAGCCGAGCTCCGGAAAGACGGGGCCGTGTGCCACGGCTCCGCCGCCTGCCGTCGCCCCGGCCACCGGGGACATCGCCGTCATCACCGCCGTGACCGCCACCATCGCGGCGGCCGCGTGGCGGATGACGGCGGGTGAGTGAGGCGTGCGCATCTCCGCCATCCTCCGTTTCATTTGTCGGGCGCCCCACCGGCGCCATCTGCGCTGATGATAATCCCATCCCCAATCGGCCGGTAGCTCCCCGCCGCCGCGGGGGCGCCCGCCGCGGGGCCGCTCATCCGGGGCACGTCATCCGAGGGCCGCGATGCCGGTTGCCGCGGCCAGCGCCGGTCCCGCGAGGTGCTCCTCGATGGCGTCGGCGATGAGGTCCAGCTGACGCAGGCGTTCGGCGGCGAAGGACGTGTCCGGGCTGACGCGGAAACCGTCGAGGCCCGCGACCGCGGCGACGTCGGCGATGTAGCGGCGCCGCGTGACGTCGTCCTCCAGCAGCCCGTGGCGATGGGTTCCGGCGACGGACCCGCGAACGGCGCCCTCGCCGTGCGGCCACGTCGGCTCCCCCTGCCGGACGACGCGGCCGTTGTGGACCTCGTAGGAGCCGTCCGGATGGCGCTCCAGGATCTTTTCCGGAGCGAAGACGATGTCCGCGTCCAGCAGGCCGAGGCCCGCGACGGGGCCGGCGCCGGATTCCACGGGATCGTCGATGGTCCGGCACAGCATCTGGAATCCTCCGCAGATGCCCAGCACGGCCGCGTCACGGGAGGCGCGGGCGGTCAGCGCGTCGGCGATGCCGGTCTCCCGCAGCCACGCCAGGTCCTGAACCGTCGACTTCGACCCCGGCAGGACGGCCAGATCCGCCCGCGCCACCGCCGTCGGATCGTCGGTCCATTCCACGCGCACGCCCGGCTCGCACGCCAGCGCCTCGACGTCCGTCGCATTGGAGACCCGCGGCAGGCGCACGGCCGCGACCGAAAGGACCTGGTCGCCCAACGGGCGCGACGACGGCCCGACGCGCACGCCGGCCTCCGTGCCGAGCGAGTCCTCCGCGTCGACCCACAGGCCCCGCAGGAACGGGATGACGCCGAGCACCGGCACGCCCGTGTGCTGCCGCACGACGTCGAGGCCCGGCAGCAGCAGGCCGACGTCGCCGCGGAACTTGTTGACGATGAAACCCGTGATCCTCTCCCGGTCCTCCGGATCGAGGATCGCGTGCGTGCCGACGAAATGCGCCAGCACTCCCCCGCGATCGATGTCGCCGGCGATGATGACGGGCAGGTCCGCGGCCGCGGCCAGCCCCATGTTGGCGATGTCGGATTCCCGGAGGTTCACCTCTGCCGGGGAGCCGGCGCCTTCGCACAGGACGACGTCGTAACGATGCCTCAGATCCTCCAGCGTCTCCGCGACGACCCCGCGCAGCGCCCTGCGACGGGTCCGGTACGTCAGGGCCGACACGCGGCCGTCCGCCACGCCGCGGACGACGACCTGGCTGACGTGGTCTGCCTCGGGCTTGAGCAGCACCGGGTTGAAGTCGACGTGCGGCTCCAGCCCGCACGCCAGGGCCTGCAGCGCCTGGGCGCGGCCGATCTCGCCGCCATCCGGCGTGACGGCGCAGTTGTTCGACATGTTCTGCGCCTTGAACGGCGCGACGCGCACGCCGCGGCGGGCCAGCAGGCGGCACATGCCGGCGACCAGCACCGACTTGCCCGCGTCGGAGGTGCAGCCGGCGACGAGCGCCGCGGGGGCGGCCATGTCCGGGCTACTCCTCCGTGGGGAGGGTGAGGATCTCGTAGCCGTCGTCGGTGACGACGAGCGTGTGCTCGAACTGGGCGGTCCACTTCCGGTCGGAGGTCTGGACGGTCCAGTCGTTGTCCCAGATCTCGTAGTCCAGGCCGCCGAGGTTCACCATCGGCTCGACGGTCAGGGTCATGCCGGGCTCGAGGAGCGTCTTCTGCGACGGCTCGTCGTAGTGCAGGACCACCAGGCCGTTGTGGAACGTCGGGCCGACGCCGTGGCCGGTGAAGTCGCGGACGACGTTGTACCCGAAGCGACGGCAGTAGGCCTCGATGACACGGCCGATGACGTTCACCTCGCGGCCCGGGCGGACGGCGCGGATGCCGCGCATCATCGCCTCGTGGGTGCGCTCCACCAGGAGGCGGTGCTCCTCCGACGGCTCGCCGGCGAAGAACGTGGCGTTGGTGTCGCCGTGGACGCCCTCCTTGTAGGCGGTGACGTCGATGTTCACGATGTCGCCCTCCTCGATGATCTGCGTGTCCGGGATGCCGTGGCAGATGATCTCGTTGAGGGAGACGCAGCAGGACTTCGGGAAGCCCCGGTAGCCCAGCGTCGACGGGTAGGCGCCGTGGTCGAGCATGTACTCGTGGGCGACCTTGTCCACATCATCCGTGGTCGCGCCCGGGACGACGGCCTTGCCGGCCTCGCGCAGCGCGTTCGCGGCGATGACGGAGGTGCGCCGCATCGCGTCGATGACCTCCGGGGTCTGCACCAGCGGCTCGCCCACGTTCTCCCTGACGGAGTCCTTCCACGCGTACTCGGGGCGCTCGATGTCGGCGGGCACGGTGCGGATCGGGGTCGGCTTCTGCTGGGTCAGCGGTGCGCGTGCGGTCATGCGGCACACGATACCCCCGGCTCTCGCGGGCGGTCGGGAGGGTTCGCGGGCGGGAGGG
>JAEWGK010000255.1 GCA_023388385.1 Actinomycetes bacterium
GGCCTGGACGACGGAGGCGATCTTGACGGCCTCCCAGACCTGCTCCTTGGTCAGCCCGGCCTCGCGGACGACCTTGTCGTGGGCCAGCGTGCAGTGCTCGCAGCCGTTGATGGTGGAGACGGCCATCTGCCACAGCTCGAAGTCGACCTTGTCGACCGGCGGCTTGGCGATGATGTTCATGCGCAGGCCGAACTTGACCTGGGCGTAGTCGGAGCCGAGCCAGCCCTTCGCGCGGTAGGCGACGTTGTTCATCGCCATGACGGTGGCGGCGCCGAGCGCGCCCTCGAACGCCTCGTCGGAGAGGTGCTCCTTCGCCTCGTCGGCGATCTCGGAGAACACGGTCTCGTTGCGGGAGGCGGCCGCGGCGGCGACCAGGGTGCCCCACAGCTGCTGCTCGGAGAGCTCCGTGGAGCGGGTCAGCGTGCCCAGGTTGAGCTTCTGATCCTTGGCGTACTCGGGGAGATTGCTCTTGAGGTTGTCGATCGACATGCTTACTTCAGGGACTCCTGGACGACGGACATCTTGTCGATGTTCTTGGTCGGGTCGTTGTCCTGCCAGTTGCAGGCGCAGACCTCCTCGGACTGCAGCGCGTCGAGGACGCGGAGCACCTCGTCGGTGTTGCGGCCGACGGCGTCCGGGGTGACGGAGACGAACTGGATGACGTTGTCCGGGTCGACGATGAAGGTGGCGCGGTCCGCGACGCCGGCGGCGTTCTCGACGCCCAGGGCGCGGATCAGGTCGTGGCGCACGTCGGCGAACATCGGGAACGGGACGTCCTTCAGCTCCGGGTGGACGGCGCGCCAGTTGAAGTGGGCGTACTCGTTGTCGGTGGAGCCGCCGAGCACCTGGGTGTCGCGGTCCTCGAACTCCTCGTTCAGCTTGCCGAACGCGGCGATCTCGGTCGGGCAGACGAAGGTGAAGTCCTTCGGGTAGAAGAAGATGACCTTCCACTTGCCCTCGTACTTCTCCAGGGAAACCTGCTCGAAGTAGTCGTCCGGGGACTGGGCGTCGGCCTCGTGCAGATCGCCGCCCTTGAGGGCGGTGAGGTCGAACTCGGGGAACTGGTCACCAACGGTGAGCAGAGCCATGGGAATCCTCCTAGGAAATCGCTCTGGGGTTCGTTCGTGCCGTGCTGCCGCGGAGCGCGTCCGCGGCCGGGTGCGGGGTGGATCCGATCCCGTCGGCAGTGCTGCCAATTATGCGCGCGTTTTTTCGGAGCGTCAAGAGGAAACCACGAAATATTTTATGTAGGGTGATAGGTATGAATAATCGAGAGTACCGACCGACCCTCCCGCAACTCCGGGCGTTCGTCGCGATCGCGGACACGGGCCACTTCGGCCAGGCCGCTCGGCGCCTCGGGATTTCCCAGCCCTCCCTCTCCCAGGCCCTCGCCACGCTCGAGCAGGGCCTCGATGTGCAGCTGGTGGAGCGCTCCACCCGCCGCGTCCTGGTCACGCCCATCGGCCGCGGCCTGCTTCCGCTGGCCCGCCAGGTCGCCGAGATAGCCGACGACATCGTCGCCCGCGCCTCCGGACGGACCGGCGATCTCGCCGGTCCGCTGTCCATCGGCTTCATCCCGACCGTCGCGCCCTACGTGCTGCCGAACTTCCTGCGCCTCGTCCGCGACGAATTGCCGGAGCTGGAGCCGCGCATCCACGAGGAGCCGACGGAGCACCTCGTCGATGCGTTGCGCTCCGGCGCCATCGACGTCGCCATCATGGCGCTGCCGTCGGGCGTCTCCATGTTCACGGAGGAGCGCCTCTACGACGAGGAATTCGAGCTGGTCGTCCCCGAGGGCCACGCGCTCGCCGGACGCGACGACGTGCCGCTGGAGACCCTCGGCGACCTCAACCTCCTACTGCTGGATGACGGCCACTGCATGCGCGACCAGGTGCTCGACCTGTGCCGCCGCGTCGATGCCGTGCGCGACGAGGACTCCGGCATGGAGACCCGCGCCGCGTCACTGTCCACGGTCGTGCAGTGCGTCGCCGGCGGGCTGGGGCAGACACTCATCCCGGAGTCCGCGCTGCGCGTCGAGGCCACCCGGCCGGGTCTGGCCGTCGCCCGCTTCGAGGGCCCGGTTCGCCCGGGCCGCACCATCGGCATGGTCTACCGCGCCTCGTCGGTGCGTGCCGACGAGTTCTCCCGCCTCGGCGACATGGTCCGCCGCGCGTGGGAGCAGGCCGTCGGCCACGGCGCCGACGAGCCCGCCACCGTCCACCCCTGATCGCCGTCGCGTGACGACGTCCCTCGCGCCCGCGCGGGTCGCGTCGTCACGCCCGGGGACGTGGATGGGCCGGCGAAGGGGAGGGGCGCGGCTACCCGGAGACGATGTCCAGGGAACGCAGGCGGACCTCGCCGGCCTCGTCGGAGGCGGGCAGATCGACCTCGGCCTCGAAGCGCCAGCCGTGGTCGCCCTCGGGGTCGTCGATGGTCTGGGAGACGCGCCAGATGCCGTCGGCCGCGGCGGACTCGTCAACGCGGAAGAGCTCCGGGCCGCGGGCGTTCGGGCCGATGCCGACGTCGTCGTACTCGTCGAAGTAGTCGTCCATCGCGGCCGGCCAGTCCGGGGCGTCGTCCAGGTACCCGTCGAGTTCCGCCAGCTGGTCCTCCTTCTCGAAGGCGAACAGCTGCACGTGGCGGAACATGAGGTTGCGCACCATGCGGGTGAACGCGCGGCGGTTGCCGGTGAGCGGCCGGGAGCCGTCGTCGCCGAACGCGGCCTCGCGCAGCTGCTCCTCGTCGAGGGCCTTGTCCGGGTCGGCCATCCGCGCCCACTCGTCGACCAGGGAGTTGTCGACCTGCTGGACCAACTCGCCGAGCCACGTCACGACGTCGTCGAGTTCCTCCGTCGACCGCTCCGGTGGCAGCGTGTGGCGCAGCGTCCGCCACGCATCCGTGAGGTAGCGCAGCAGGACGCCCTCGGCGCGGGCCAGGCCGTACTCGGCGACGACGTCGCTGAACGTCATCGCCTTCTCCACCATCTCGCGGACCACGGACTTCGGCGACAGCTCGAACTCCCGGACCCACGGGTGGCCCTGGGCGTAAGTGCGGAACGCGGCCTCCAGCTCCTCCTCGAGGGGCTTCGGGTACGTCACGTCCTCGATGAGCGCCATTCGCTCGGTGTAATCGACGCCCTCGGCCTTCAGCGCCGCGATCTCCTCGCCGCGCGCGGCGTGCTCCTGCGCGCGCAGCAGCGGGCGCGGGTCATCGAGGATCGCCTCGAAGACGCTGATGACGTCCATCGCGTACGACTCCGACCCGGGGTCGAGCAGCTCCAGGGCCGCCAGCGCGAACGGGGCGAGCGGCTGGTCCAGGGCGAAGTCGCGCTGCAGCTCGATCATCATGCGCGGCTGTGGCCCGAACTTAGTCTCCGCGAGGCCGACGATCCCGGCGTTGAGCAGGCCGCGGTAGAGCTCGATGGCGGTCAGGATGTCCTCGTTCTGCCGGTGGCGCGTGTCGTGGTTGCCGCGCAGCAGCCCCCGCATGTGGGCGAAGGTGTCGCCGCCGCGGCCGATGACGTTGAGGATCATCGAGTTGGACACCCGGAAGCGGCTGGTCAGCGGCTCCGGCGGCATGTCGACGAGCTTGTCGAACGTCGTCTCCGACCACGTGACCTCGCCCTTAGGCGCGGTCTTCTTGCGCAGCTTCCGCAGCTTCGCCTCGTCCTGGCCCGCGCGACGGCGCAGCTTCGCGTTCTCGATCTCGTGCTCCGGCGCCTGCACGACGACGGTGCCCTCGACGTCGTAGCCCGCGCGCCCCGCGCGGCCGGCGATCTGGTGGAATTCGCGGGACTTGACGACGCGGCGGCGCGTGCCGTCGAACTTCACCAGGCCCGTCATGAGCACCGTACGGATGGGGACGTTGATGCCGACGCCGAGGGTGTCCGTGCCGCAGATGACCTTCAGCAGGCCCGTCTGGCTCAGCCGCTCCACCAGGCGCCGGTACTTCGGCAGCATGCCGGCGTGGTGGACGCCGATGCCCCGGCGCAGCAGCTTCGATAGCGTCCTGCCGAACGACGTCGTGAAGCGGAAATCGCCGATTTCGGCGCGGACGCGCTCCTTTTCCTCGCCCGTGAGAAGCTTCAGGCCCGTGAGGGACTGCGCGCGCTCGGCGGCCTCCCGCTGGGAGAAGTGGACGACGTAGATGGGGGCCTTGCCGTCCTCCAGCAGGTTCTCCAGCGTGTCATGCACCGGCGTGTACACGTAGTGGAAGTCCAGCGGGACCGGCCGCTCGGTGCCGGTGACCAGCTCCACGTCACGGCCGGTGCGCTCCTTCAGATCCCGCTCGAACACCGACGTGTCGCCGAGCGTGGCGGACATGAGCAGGAACTGGGCGCGGTGCAGCTCCAGCAGCGGCACCTGCCACGCCCAGCCTCGGTCGGGCTCGGCGTAGAAGTGGAACTCGTCCATGACCACCTGGTCGATGTCCGCGTCGTTGCCCTCCCGCAGCGCGATGTTGGCGACGATCTCCGCGGTCGCGCAGATGATGGGCGCGTTGCGGTTCACGGTGGCGTCGCCCGTCATCATGCCGACGTTCTCCGCGCCGAAGACCTCGCACAGTGCGAAGAACTTCTCGCTGACCAGCGCCTTGATGGGAGCGGTGTAGAAGCTCCGCTTCCCCTGCGCCAGCGCCGCGAAGTGCGCCGCGATGGCGACCATCGACTTCCCGGAGCCCGTCGGCGTCGCCAGGATCACGTGATCGCCGGCGGCGAGCGCCAGTGACGCCTCCTCCTGCGCGGGATACAGCGCGATGCCGCGGGAGGAGGTCCACGACGTGAACGAGTCGATGATGGCGTCGGCCATCATCGACTCGGGGACGTCGTCGAGATCGGGCAGAAGGCTGGCGAGGGACTTCGTGGACACGCCCGCCAGCCTATCCGACGTCAGAAGCGGAACCAGGGGCGGCGACGTCCCCGGCGGCCGCGCCGGTCGTCCCGGCCCTCGCCCCCGTCGTCGGGTGCGTCGTCGCCGGTCCGGCCCGCCGCGCTGTCCTCCGATTCCGCATCCCCGGCCCCGTCGGGGCCGTCGGCCGTGTCCGCGGCATCGGCGCCGGAGGCGTCGCCCGGGCCGTCGTCACGCACGTCGGCGTCCGAGGGTGCGTCGGGCCAGTCGCCGTGGTCCGGGCGCACCGGAGGTTCCGACGCATCCAGCTGGTTGGACAGGAAGCGCTCGAACTCCGCGCCGAGCTCGTCAGCGGACGGGATGCGGCCATTGTCGCCGATGAGCGGGCTGGACTCCAGGGTGGAGCGGCGGTGCTCCTCCTCGTCGTGCTGGTGCTCCAGCATGCGGACGATCTGGGCGACCTCGGCCGACTCCGCCACCTGCTCCGCCAGCATCGCGGCGACGCGGTCGCTGTCGTGCTCCAGCGCCTGCAGCGGCAGCCGCAGGCCGCCGACCTCCTGGACGGCCTCGAGCAGTCGCAGCATCGCCAGCGGATACTCCGACTGGGCGATGTAGTGCGGCACCTGTGCGGTGAAGCCGCTGGTGGCCAGGCCGCGGCGGTTGAGCTCCAGCTCGATGCGAAGGCTCGCCGCGCCCGGCACGGTCACACGGTGCCCCCACGTGCGGTGGCGCTGCAGCACGGACCGGTCGTTGCCGTGGGCGATGACGCTCAGCGGCCGCGTGTGCGGCACCGTCATCGGGGCCGAGTACAGGCTGACCGTGCGGCGCACGTCGAAGCGCTGCGCCAGATCCGCGACGGCGCCGGAGAACGCGTCCCACCGGAAGTCCGGCTCCGGGCCGGACAACAGCAGGAACATCTTGCCGTCCGTGTCGCGCAGGACCTGCAGCGACAGATCCAGCTCCTTCATCTCGGCGATCTCGTCGCCCACCATCGTCACCGGGGGCCGGCGGGAACGGTAGTCCACCAGTTCATCGGTGCGGAAGGACACGATGGTCCGGTGCTCCAGCGCGTCCAGCAGGTGCTGCGACGAGCCACCGACGGCATGACCCGCGTCGGCGTAGCCCTGCAGCGCGACGACGAGCGTCAGCCCGTCGTCGGCCGGGTGCACCTCGGGCGCGGGAAACTCCATCTGGTACATGCGATCTCCGTCACCTCCGCGGTTCACGTCCTCGGCCATCTCCCGGCCCTCCTTTCGTCCGGCGTGCGGTGTCGTCCGGTCATCGACGCATCCCCGTCCCGTCCCGGCGGCGCCGCGGCAGAACGTGGATGTGACGTCCCCCCAACCTACCGGGTCGAAACGACAACGCGGTCATTCCGGTCCTTTACCGGGGTCAACGGCAGTGCCGACGGCATTATTCCCGGCTGCGTGGCCGTCGACGTCGCCGGATGCGGCGAGGACCACTCGCGGAACCGCGCCGAAGTTGTTCACCGCCGGAAATCCGTCCACAAACGGCCGGCCGCGGGGCTTGGGGACGGCTCCGGGCGTCGGGTGCCGCGCGATTATTCGGGCATGCGAGACGACACGCGACCCATCGACATCCCGGCCGACCCCGCCGCGGCCCTCACCAACCTGCCCGGGCTGCTCGGCCACCACATATCCGAGCATCTCGTCCTGCTCCAGCGGGGACCCGGTGCGCGCCCCGGGCCGATCCTCATGCGCACGCTGGCCGGGGTCGACGACCTGGTTGATCTGTTCCACCGGACCGGCGCGCTGCTGGACCCGTACGACGGGCCGCTCGACATCCTGGTCATCTCCCGGTCGTGGCCCCGGGGGCTGCCGGAGGAGGAGGCGGTACGGGCGGCCCTCGGGCCGGAGGTCGTCGTCGGCGGGTATGCGGGCGTCGCCGCCATCGCCGCGGGAGAGCCGGTGACGCTGCGCGACGGGACGCCCGCCGGGGTGGTGCAGGACCCCGCGCTCAGCTGGACCGCCCTGGCCCTGTCGCAGGCGGGAGAGGCCATCAGCCCGGATTTGGCCGCTCTCGACGCCCGCTTCACCCCGGAGGACGATCCGGGGCGCACGGGCCCCGCCGCCGAGGCACTCGATCTTGCCCGCCGAGACATCGCACGCCTGGCGGCGCGCTACCGCTCCATCGGGGAGGAGGGCGCGGCGCGCCAGCTACTGACCTGGTACGACGATTGGGACCGGCTGCTGCGGGACCTGCGGGACCGCGGGGCCGGCATCGACGAGGTCCTCGGGCGCGTCGGGGATCTGCGGGTCCTCGCCCGCGCGCTGATCAACCTGACGGTGCGAGATCTCACCATCGACGTCATCGCCTGTGCCGACGCCCCGCTGGCGAGGGTGCTGTGGCTGGAATGCGCCCGGCTGTTCACCGGCACTGCGCGGGCGAACGCCCTGGCCTGCTATGCCCTGGACCGCTGGTTCCACGGCTGCCCCGGCATTGCGGAGCGGGCACTCGACGCCGCGCGGGCGGCGGATCCGGAGCACACGCTCACGGCGCTGCTGGACCGGGCCATCTCCGTCGGGCGCGGCGGGGAGGCCGCCACGTCGATGATCCGCGCGGCGGAGCGCCTGCACGTCGCGCTGGGCGTCGCAGGCTATGGGGTGCGGCCGGGCGACGCGGGGGAGGGTGCGGCGTGACCGCGCCGGAGCCGGGGCGCGTGACGACGAACCCCCGCCCGCCGGGTTCGGCGGGCGGGGATCGGGGGAGCGGGGACGCTCAGCGGCGGGCGGAATGCGCACGGTCGCCGAGGGCGGAGGTGAACTCCCACGCATCGGAGACGATGGTGCGCAGCTGCGTCAGCTCCGGGGTCCAGCCGAGCTCGCGGATGGCCTTCTCGGACGACGCGATGAGCGTGGCCGGGTCGCCGGCGCGGCGCGGGGCGGACTCCTCCGGAATCGGGTGGCCTGTGACCTCGCGGCACATGTCGATGACCTGGCGGACGGAGTACCCGTCGCCGGAACCCAGGTTGAAGATGCGGTGCGTGCCCGGCTCGTTCGATTCCAGCGCCAGCAGGTGGGCGTCGGCGAGGTCCTTGACGTGGATGTAGTCGCGGACGGCCGTGCCGTCGGCGGTCGGCCAGTCCTCGCCGAAGACGTAGATGCGGTCCCGGTGGCCGAGCGCCACCTGGAGGATCAGCGGGATGAGGTGGGTCTCCACCTCGCGGTTCTCGCCGAAGCCGTTCCATGCGCCCGCGACGTTGAAGTACCGCAGGCTCGTCGCTCCCAGGCCGTAGGCCCGGGCGTAGGACGTGATGGCGTAGTCGATGGCCAGTTTCGTCGCGCCATAGGGGTTCGTCGGCGCGGTTGGCATGTCCTCGGTGATGGGAACCTGCTCCGGCTCGCCATAGGTGGCGGCGGTGGAGGAGAACACCAGGTTGTCCGTACCAGTCGCGCGCATGGCGTCAAGAAGCGTCAGCGTGGTGCCGACGTTGCCGTGCCAGTACGCCGCCGGGTCCTCCACGGACTCGCCGACGAGGGAGCGGGCCGCGAAGTGCAGGACACCGTCGAAGTCGCCGGAGGCGAGAACGTCGCCGACGGCCTCGGCCACGTCGCCCTCGACGAATTCGGCGCGTGGATGGACGCCGTCGCGGTTGCCGGTGGTCAGGTTGTCCAGGACGGTGACCTCGTGACCGGACTCGGCCAGGACCGCTGCGGTGACTCCGCCAACGTAACCAGCGCCGCCCGTCACAAGGAGCTTCACTTGGCCACCACCATCACGGCGTGGGCGAACTCGTCCGGCAGATCCAGCGAGTGGTCGCCGCGGGAGAGCGTGACGCGCCCGGAGTGGACCTCCACCTGGGCCTCCTCGCCCGGCTTGATGCCGGCGGTCTTGAGCCGCTTCATGTACGTCGGCTCGACCTGGAGGATCTCGTTGATCTGCAGGACGCGGACCTCGTACGGGCCGCCTTCGGCCAGGTCGGTCAGGCGCATGGCGTCGGCTGGCAGCGGCTTCGGCGCCTTGACGCCCAGGTCCTCCAGACCCGGGATGGGGTTGCCGAAGGGGGAGGTCGTGTGCTCGTCCAGGATGTCGACAAGGCGGAGCTCGACGTCATCGCTCATGACGTGCTCCCAGCGGCAGGCCTCGTCGTGGATCTTGTCCCACTCCAGGCCCAGCACGTCGAGGAGCAGCCGCTCGGCCAGGCGGTGCTTGCGCATGACGGCGGTGGCGCGGCGGCGTCCCTCCTCGGACAGCTTCAGGCTGCGGTCCGGGGCGACGGAGACGAGGCCGTCGCGCTCCATGCGGGCGACGGTCTGGCTGACGGTCGGCCCGGACTGCTCGAGCCGCTCCGCGATGCGGGCGCGGAGGGGGACGATGCCCTCTTCCTCGAGCTCAAAAATAGTCCGCAGGTACATCTCCGTGGTGTCAACCAGGTCCCTCACGTGGTTCCCTTTCCTGCCGGGTTTGTCGGATGGATTGCGGGTCGGCCACGTCGAGAGGCGTCCCCGGATTACTCAGCCCAGACTAACCCACTTGCGCCTCCGGCGGGCGCGAAGCCACCGCGCGGACGTGTCGTGCGGTGGCTTGAGGGGTGGTGGGCTTGGGCGGCGGCGTCGGCCGGCGGCGTCTGGCGGGCCAGTGCGCCGCCTGGCGCTACCGCGCGTAGTCGCGCAGACGGTCGGCCATGTCGCCTTCGCGGAGCTTCGCCATGACCTCACGCTCGATCTGCCGGACGCGCTCGCGGGACAGGCCGAAGTGCCGGCCGATCTGGTCGAGCGTGCGCGGCAGCCCGTCGTCCAGGCCGTAGCGCAGCTTGATGACGTCGCGCTCGCGGTTCTCCAGCATCGACAGCACCTTGCGTACGTCGTGGTGGCGCAGACTGGCGACGACGGCCTCCTCCGCGTCCGTGGCCTCCGAATCCTCGATGAAGTCGCCGAGCGGCGCCTCCTCGTCGGTGCCGACGGGCATGTCCAGGCTCACCGGATCGCGGGACTGGCGCAACAGCATCTCGATCTTCGCTTCGGGGATGCCGGACTCCTCCGCCAGCTCCTCGTTCGTCGCCTCGCGGCCGAGCTGCTGGTAGAGCTCGCGCTTGATGCGGGAGATCTTGTTCACCTGTTCGACCAGGTGGACGGGGAGACGGATGGTGCGGGACTGGTCGGCCATGCCGCGGGTGATGGCCTGGCGGATCCACCACGTCGCGTAGGTCGAGAATTTGAAGCCCTTGGTGTAGTCGAACTTCTCCATCGCGCGGATGAGGCCCAGGTTGCCCTCCTGGATGAGATCCAGCAGCGGCATCCCGCGGCCCGTGTAGCGCTTCGCGAGGGAGACAACGAGCCGGAGGTTCGCCTCCAGCAGATGGGCACGGGCGGCCTTGCCTTCCTGGGCGATGACCTTCATGTCCCGCTTCTTCGCCCGGGTCACCTTCGCCCCGGACTCCAGCAGATGCTCGGCGTAGACGCCGGCCTCAATGCGCTTGGAGAGCTCCACCTCCTCCTCGGCCGACAGCAGGGCCGTCTTGCCGATGCCGTTGAGGTAGACCCGGACGAGATCCTGCGAGGGATTATCGCCGCCGCCGTTGCGGCGTCGCCCGCCGCGGCCGTCCTCCCCGTCGTTGTCCGCGCGGTCGCTGGTGACGGCACTGCTCATGGAACCTGGCCTCCTGGTGGTCGACGTTCTCATGGGGTATAACGCGCCAAGGTGCTCCGGTGTTCCCGGGACCGGCGGATTTTCCCCGCGGAAACCCCGTTCCCCCGGGGCTCGGCGTTCCGGACGGGGGTGCCCGCGGGGGTGGAACGGGTGATTCCGGCAGCCGTCAGCACTCCACGAGCACGGTGAACGGCCCGTCGTTGACGGAGGCGACCTCCATCATCGCGCCGAATCGCCCGGTTGCGACCTCCAGGCCGCGTCCGCGCAGGTCCTCCACGATGCGCCCGATGATGGGCTCCGCCCGATCGCCCGGTGCCGCCGCCGACCACGACGGTCGGCGGCCCTTCTTCGTCGCCCCCATGAGGGTGAACTGGCTGACGACGAGCACGGGCGCGCCGGCGTCCTGGATCGACAGTTCGCCGTCGAGGATTCGCAGCTCCGCGATCTTGCGCGCCATCGTGCGCCACGCGTCCGGGTCGTCGTCGCGGCCAACGCCGACGAGGGCGAGCACGCCGCCGGTCTCGCCTCCGTCGATAGCGCCGACGATCTCCCCGTCGACCGTCACGGACGCGGACTTCACCCGGGTGAGCACGGCTTTCATCGCACTGCCCTCCCGTCTTCGGCGACACCGGGTTCCGCGGCCGCGGCCGCCCCGTCGTCCACCGCATCCGCTCCGGCGACGAGCTCCTCCGGCAGCACCAGGCCGTGGCGCACGAGGTCGACCACGACGGGCACGGCCGCCGACAGGATCGACTGCTTCAGCGCCTCCGGGTCGTCGTCGCCGCCCCACGCGCCGAGGTCGACGCGGAGGTCGACGAGCAGCCGCAGGCTCGCCCCCTCCTGGAACGCGGCCAGCAGACCCGCGACGTCCTCGTCGATCTCGTGGCTCCACCGCGGTCCGTCGGTGCGGGTGACGCGCACGATCTCGGGGGCGAAGCCGACACCCGACGGGTCGGGCAGCGAGACGCGTTCGAGCGCCACGCCCGGGCGGATGAGGAACACCGAGCCCGCGATGTCGTCCGCGCCCTTGTCTCGCAGCCACGCGGTGCGGGCCAGGTACTCCTCCGCCTCCAGCGCGAAGGGGCCGGCCAGCGGCTGCGGCATCTCCTCGCACAGCACGGACGACGGACCGTCGACGCGCTGCAGGGTGATGTAGCCGAATCCGACGCCGCGCACGCCCGCCGCGGCGAAGTGATCGAGCCAGCGGCGTGTGCGCATCCGGCCGTCCGGGGTGCGGGGGTCGACGGACTCGTCGCGCAGCCACGTGCCGACGTACTCCGCCGGGTCCGCGACATCGCGCTGCACGATCCACGCCTCGACGCCCTCGTCCGGGATCCACGAGGCGACGCGCGAGCGCCAGTCGCCGTCGTCGCCGACGACCCACGCACCGAGCATGTGCGCCGTCCCGCCGGGGGCGAGGTGCTTCACGGCGCCGGCGATCATCGTCGCGGTCGCGCCATCGAGATCCAGCCCCGAGTCGCGGTAGACGTGGCCGACATCCGGAGGGCCGACGACGAACGGGGGATTGGCGACGATGCGGTCGAAGCACCGCCCCGCCACCGGCTCGAACCAGGATCCCTCCAGGATTTCCGCGTCGGGGCGCCCGGCGGCCGCCAGCGTCGCCCGGGCGAACAGCAGGGCGCGCGGGTGCAGGTCCGTCGCCGTGACGGAGTCCGCGCCGATCTGACCCAGCGCCTGCACGCCCCCGCCGCACCCGAGGTCGAGCACGGAACCCACCGGATCCGACGGCGTGATGTCCAGCAGCGATCGCGAGGCCCGGCCGACGCCCGGCACGTGGTCCGGCCCCGGCACGTGCGCCCGCATGGACGCGTCGCGGTCGCTGAAGACAAGGTGATCGCGGCCGCCGAGGCGCAGTGGGCGGATGTCGATCGCCGCGGCGACGGACGGGCCGCGGTCCGCGTCGTGCGCGACGACGTCGCCCCCGCCCTCGCCGGACCCAGCCTCCGCGGGGACCAGGACCCCGCAGGCGACGGCGCGGTCGTGGACGTCCGCGCCCAGGACGTCGCGGACGGGCGCGGGATCCCCGACGACGATTGCGGAGACCAGGCGCGCCAGGGCCGAGTCGTCCAGGAGCGCCGCGACGGCCTCCGGTTCGCCGCGGTCCAGCGCGGCCAGGCCGTCGCCGCCCAGCAGCGCGGCGAGACCCGCGGACCCGAAGCCCGCGGCGGCGAGCGCCTCGGCGAGGTCGGGGGCCAGGTCCGGCAGGGCGGACAGGGCGTCGTCGGACGGGGGCGGGGGAGCTGCGGCCGTGGAAGTCACGCGCCCAGCCTAAACGGGCGCCCGGCACCGGCGGGGGTGGGCGTCGGGGAAACCGCACGCGGGGCGAGCCGACGCGTCCGGCGCCCGCCGAATGGGGTCAGTCCTCCGGCATGTCGACGACCTCGCCGTGGCCGGCGCCGTCCGGCGACCCGGGACCGGAACCGCCGCCGGCACGCGGGGAGACCGGCCGGTCCGGGGC